>JBOHGH010000055.1:0-27883 GCA_050699975.1 Pseudonocardiaceae bacterium
GCCGTACCGCGGCCCGCTGCCGGCATTGCGCCGGCCCGCTGGCGCTGCCCGCCGCCGGTCAGGCCGGCTGCCGGTGGTGCGGCGTCACCGAGGCCGGCTACCGGTGCCCGGCCTGCGGTTCGAGCCGGTTGCGCGCGATGGTGATCGGCGCTGGCCGCACCGCAGAGGAGCTTGGCCGCGCCTTCCCCGGGGTGGCGCTGATTACCTCCGGCGGGGGAGGTGCTGGCGGGGGTGAGGTGCGGGTGGACGTACCGCCCGGGCCGGCGCTGGTGGTGGCTACTCCTGGGGCCGAGCCGTTGGCCCGGTACGGGGCGGCGCTGTTGCTGGATGCCGCTGCGCTGCTGGCCCGCCCCGACCTGCGCGCGGCGGAGGAGGCGCTGCGCCGGTGGATGACCGCGGCCGCGATGGTCGAGCCCGCGGCCGACGGTGGCCGGGTGGTCGTGGTCGCCGAGGCGTCGCTGGCCACGGTGCAGGCGCTGATCCGATGGGATCCGGTCGGCCACGCGTGCGCCGAGCTGAGCGCGCGCACCGAGCTCGGCTTCCCGCCCGCGGTGCGGATGGCCGCGCTGGATGGCACACCAGACACTGTGGCGGGTCTCGAGGTGCCCGCTGGGGCCGAGGTGCTGGGTCCGGTGCCGATCCCAGGGGAACCCGAGGGTGGGCGGGAGCGGCTGCTGGTCCGGGTTCCGCGTTCGCAGGGACTGGCCCTGGCCACCGCCCTGGCCGCGCTGCAGGCCGGGCGCAGCGCCCGCAAGCTACCTGACTTCCTGCGGGTCGAGCTCGACCCGCAGCAGTTGGCCTAACCGGCTGACGAGGCATACTGCGTTGGTGCCTGTGCAACCCATCCGGCTCTTCGGCGATCCGGTGCTGTACGCCCGCGCAGCCGAGGTCGTTGACTTCGACAAGGAGCTGCGCAATCTGGTCCGCGACCTGCTGGACACGATGGCTGCCGAAGGCGGAGCCGGGCTCGCGGCACCCCAGTTGGGTGTCTCGCTGCGGGTGTTCACCTACCGCCGCGACGATGTCACCGGGGCCGACCTCACCGGGGACGAGGTGACCGGGCACCTGGTCAACCCCACCTTCGACGTGCTGGGTGATGAGATGCAGGACGGACCGGAAGGCTGCCTGTCGATTCCTGGCCTGTCCTGGGATTGCCGGCGTCATCTGCGGGTCGTCGCCCGCGGATTGGACCAGCACGGCGAGCCGATCGAGGTGCACGGCACCGAGCGGCTGGCCCGGGCGATCCAGCACGAGACCGACCATCTCGACGGCGTGCTGTTCATCGACCGGCTCGACCCCGAGATCCGTAAGCAGGCGATGCGAGAGATCCGGCAGGCACGCTGGTTCGGCAACCCCGAGCCCGTGATCAAGGTCAGCCCGCACCCGATGCTCGGCAAGGCGCGCTGAGCGGTGCGGCTAGTCTTCGCCGGCACGCCTGAAGTGGCAGTGCCCTCACTACAGGCGCTGCTGGACTCCGACCGGCACGAGATCGCTGCGGTGCTGACCCGACCGGACGCGCCGGCTGGGCGGGGACAGCGGCCGGCCCGTTCCCCGGTGGGCGCCTTAGCCGACAAGGCGGGGCTGCAGGTGCTCACCCCACGCCGCCTGACCGAACCGGACTTCCTTGCGCAGTTGTCTGCGCTGGACCCGGATTGCTGCCCGATCGTCGGCTACGGCGCGCTGGTTCCGCGGCTCGCGCTGGACATCCCCCGGCATGGCTGGGTGAATCTGCACTTCTCGCTGCTGCCTGCCTGGCGTGGTGCCGCGCCGGTGCAGGCCGCGATCCGGCATGGGGACGAGATCACCGGCGCGTCCACCTTCGCGTTGGAGGAGGGTCTGGACACCGGTCCGGTATACGGCACGGTCACCGAGGTGATCCGTCCCGAGGACACCGCGGGTGAGCTGCTGTCCCGGTTGGCCGACGCTGGAGCCGGCCTGTTGGTGGCCACTTTGGACGGGATCGCCGACGGCAACCTGCGTCCGGTACCCCAGCCGTCCGATGGTGTCTCGTACGCCCCGAAGCTCACCGCCGAGGACGCGCATGTGGACATCAGCGCCCCGGCCTTCGCGGTGCATCGCCAGGTGCGTGCGGTGACGCCCGCTCCCGGTGCCTGGATCCGGTTCCGGGACCAACGCGTGGGGCTCGGGCCGGTGACACTCGCCGACGTCGACGAGCTCGGCCCGGGCGAGCTGCTGGCGGGCAAGCGGGAGGTGCTCGTCGGCACGGCAACCAGCGCGGTGCGGCTGGGTGAGGTCACTGCGCCCGGTAAGCGGGCGATGCCCGCGCCGGACTGGGCTCGCGGTGCCCGGCCCGTACCGGGGGAGCGGTTCGAGTGACGGTCCCCCGCAGGCCGTCCCGACCGCCCAGGCCCGGGCCACCCCGGCGGCGCACTGGGCCGCGCCGGCCGCCCGTGGAGGATCCCCCTCGGCGGGCCGCGTTGGACGCCCTGGCAGCGGTGCGCGAGCGCGACGCATACGCCAACCTGGTGCTTCCTGGCCTGCTGCGGCAGCGCGGGATCGACGGCCGGGACGCCGCGCTGGCCACCGAGCTGTGCTACGGAACGTGCCGCGCCCAAGGCCTGCTGGACGCGGTGCTGCAGTCCTGCGCGGACCGCCCGTTGTCGGAGGTGGACGGCGAACTGCTGGATGCTCTGCGGCTGGGCAGCTATCAACTGTTGCGGACCCGGGTGCCGCCGCACGCGGCGGTCGGCACCACCGTTGATCTGGTGCGCGCGGATCGGGGCAGTGCGTCCGCCGGCTTCGTCAACGCCGTGTTGCGCCGGGTCAGCCAGCAAGACGAGGAAGGCTGGGTGCAGGCGGTAGCACCGGCGGCCGACGACGACCCGGTAGGTCACCTTGCGATGGCGCACCCGCACCCGCGGTGGATCGCCCAGGCCTTCGCCGACGCGCTGGGTGGTGACCTGGCCGAGCTGGCCGCGGCGCTGGCCGCTGATGACGCCCGCCCGTTGGTACACCTCGCGGCGCGCCCCGGGCAGGTCACCGCCGCCGAGCTGGCTGCGGTGACCAGCGGCGAGGCCGCCGCGTACTCGCCTTACGGGGTGTACCTGGCCGACGGCGGCGACCCGGGTGAGTTGGCTGCGGTGCGCGATCACCTGGCCCAGGTGCAGGACGAGGGCAGCCAGCTCGTCGCGCTCGCGCTGGCCGGGGTGCCGCTGGAGGGCGCCGATGCCCGCTGGCTGGACCTGTGCGCCGGGCCGGGAGGCAAGGCAGCCCTGCTGGGTGCCCTGGCTGCCACTCGGGGGGCCCGCCTGGATGCCGTGGACAAGGCCGAGCACCGGGCCCGGTTGGTCGGTCAGGCGTGCGCGGGGCTGCCGGTGACGGTGCACGTCGCCGACGGCCGGGACAGCGGGCTGCCGGACCGGACCTACGACCGGGTGCTGGTGGACGCGCCGTGCACCGGGCTCGGGGCGCTGCGTCGCCGCCCGGAGGCGCGCTGGCGACGGCGGGACCACGACGTCCCCGGGCTGGTCCGGCTGCAGCGCGAGCTGCTGGTGACGGCCCTGCGGCTGGTCCGTCCGGGCGGTGTGGTGGCCTACGTGACCTGCTCGCCGCACCTGGACGAGACCGTCGGCGTGGTCGCTGACGTGGCGCGGCGTACCGGTGCCGGGCAGATCGACGCGAGGCCCCAGTTTCCCGGTGTGCCCCGGCTCGGCGAAGGGCCGCACGTGCAGTTGTGGCCGCACCGGCACGGCACCGACGCGATGTTCTGTGCCCTGCTGCGCCGTTGAATCACTTCTTGTCTGCCGTCACGAGGTAGTAGTCGATGAGCCCCGCATTGTATGCCGTCAGCCAGTTGCGGCCCCAGCTGTTTCTGAACTCGGTCTGGTCCATCCAGGCGTCGAAACCGCACCAGACATGCTCGCCGATGCTTTCGACACCCACGTCGACAAAGCCTGCCTTGAGTAGATCGTCACGAAAGGAGTCGATCGTGACGACAACGTCGATGCCATTATTGATGTTCTCGAGCAAACGTCGTAGCCCGTCGATGGCGGTGAGGTGTGGCATGAAGAAGGTCGTCACGGCGAGCCGGCCTCCTGACCTGAGTACCCGATAGGCTTCAGACGCGAAGGTGGCCAGGTCCTCGAAGTGCTGCGCCGCTTCGACCGAATAACACTTGTCGAACATCCCGTCCGCGAAAGGAAGCTCCAGCGCGGAGCCTTGCCGGAGTACTAGCCGGTCGGGATGTTGTGCGATCAACTCGGCGTTGACCCTGGCGGCACGGTCGATCTGGTCTGGTGAGAGATCGAGCCCGTAAACGGCGCTTGGATCGAATTCTCGAAGCGTGAGTGCTGTCCCTGCCGCGATGCCGCACCCGACTTCCAGCACCGCATCGCCCGGATCGATCTTCATGCGGCGAACAACGGCGCGGTAGAGGTCGGCCTGGCTCGCGGTGCGCTCGTCGACGCTGATGATCCCTGGCGTGAAGTCCGGCCAGTACCCGAAGTTGATGTAGTTTCCCGAGAAGATTGCTAACGAGCTGAGATCTTCCTCGCCGTACATCGCGGCGCGCCGCGAAGAACCGCTGTTACCTGGCATGATTCGCCTCCTCGGTTGCAGAGATCACCCGTTAGGCCCCACCGGCGTCACGCTTGACCGGCTTCAGCGTTTCACTTCTTCGTCGTTGAGTAAACGTTTTCCGTGCACCCTCAAGCTCTTGCCACTGGCTATTGAGGGAGCGTTGCACGGCTGCTTGCCGTCTAGTTCGCGCCTCTAGCGCCCGCTCGCTGAGAGTGTACCCTATGAGCACGCCTAGACTTACCAAGAAGGTACCGCCAAAACGATCAAGCTAATGGTTATCTCCATGCTCCCTCCAGTCGTGTGGCACAGGCTGCCGTGTCATCGACGGCAGCGCGGGCGATCGTCGACGGGGCGGCTGGCTGGCAGTTCCGTCGCTGAGATCAATCCTGGACGTCTCGGGCGCCAAGGCAAGCGCGATGACAGTGACGAGAATCGCCAGGAGGACATAGACTGACACGGCGAAAGCGCTGTCAAAGTGACTGGCGAGAGCAATCGACAGGATCGGCGCAAGCGCGCCGCCAGGGATTCCAGCGAGCTGGTAGCCGAGTGAGGCACCAGAGTACCTGAGCCGAGTACTGAACAGCTCGGCGATGAAGGCTGCCTGCGGGCCGTACATGGCGGCGTGGAAGACGAAGGCCACCATAGTCGCCATGATGATCAACGCTGGCGACTTGGTAGCGAGGAGGGGGAAGAACGCGAATGCCCAGATGGCGGCACCGATCGCGCCCGCCAAGTAGACGGGACGCCGCCCGACCCGGTCTGACAAGGCGCCGAATGCTGGGATCAAGACCAACTGCAGCCCGGAGGCAATGAGTACAGCGTCGAGCGCGAGCTGGCGGGACAGCCCCAGGTTCGTGGTGACGTAGGTCAGCACATACAACGAGAAGACGTAGAACGCAACGTCGGTGCCGATCCGGGCACCGATCGCAATGAGGAGGTTCCGGCGGTGCCGTCGGAACACCTCGACAAGAGGCATCTTGGCCTTGGCACCCTCGGCCGCCACCGCGGAGAACAGCGGTGACTCGCTGAGCGACAGCCGGATCCAGAGGCCGACGAGCACGAAGACAGCCGAGATGAGGAAGGGAATCCGCCAGCCCCAGGAGAGGAATGCCGGCTCTGGCATGATCGCGATCATGAAACCGAGGACCGCGGTGGCGAGCAGGTTGCCGGCGGGAACACCGATCTGTGGCCAGCTCGCGTTGAGGCCCCGGCGTGAATTCGAGCCATGCTCGACTGACATCAGCACGGCGCCCGCCCACTCACCGCCGAGGCCGAGACCCTGGACGAACCGGAGCCCGACCAGCAGCAGGGGGGCGGCCACGCCGATGGCGGAGTAGGTGGGCAGAACACCGATAAGGAACGTGCTGATACCCATCATGAGCAGCGTGATGACGAGGACATCCTTTCGCCCGAGGCGGTCCCCGAAATGGCCGAAGATCACTCCGCCGAGCGGCCGGGCGACAAACCCGATCGCGTAGGTGGTGAAGGCCAGCAGCGTTCCGGTGAGCGGCGAGAAGGATGGGAAGAACAGCTTGTTGAACACCAGCGCGGCGGCGCTGCCGTAGAGGAAGAAGTCGTACCATTCCAGGGAAGTGCCGACGACACTCCCGATCAGCACCCGCGGAACCGAGGACTTTCGAGGCGACGCCGTGCCAGTGGTGGCCGTGGAGGGCGTCGGGCCACTGGACTCCCTCCGGTCTTCCACCTCAGCCTCCCTCCCCGGTCCGGCAGGACGTGGTACCTGGGACCGGGCCCCGCCGCCGACCCCAGGTGCGGCGAGTGCTCTGGATGTGGTACTGCACACATTGACAGATTGTCGAACGATCCGTCAAGAGTTGTATCCTTCAATCCTTGAAGAGGATGGGACTCTTGTAGTATGATCATTAAGAGTTTGCGACTGGGAGGATCGGTGTGAGCGCTGCCAACGTCGAGGCCCGCCCCGGGCACAGAGCAAGCCAGGAGGCGACCCCCGGGTTGGAGGCCGACCGAGCGCTGCTTGGTCGCATGAGCACCGCTGACCGCGTCGCTGACATCCTCCGGGTCCGCATCGCCGAAGGGTTCTTCCCACCGGGTTCCCGCCTGACCGAGAAGGACATCGGGGGCGCGCTACGGGTGTCCCGCAACACTCTGCGGGAGGCCTTCCGCCTGCTCACCCACGAGCGTCTGGTCGAACACGAGCTCGACCGCGGGATGTTCGTCAGGGCGTTGACTGTGGACGATGTCGTCGATCTCTACCAGGTGCGCAAGCTCGTCGAGTGCGCCGCGGTGCGTGGCATGGGTGACTCGCCGCGTGGGCTGCACGCCGTCGCAGCTGCCGTCGCTGATGGCGAGCGTGCCCTCGACGGTGGCGACTGGCAGGCCCTCGGTACCGCCGACATCCTGTTCCACCAAGCGCTCGCCGCCCTCGCCGGCAGCTCACGACTGGACGAGCTCATGCGAGGAGTCCTCGCCGAGCTGCGACTGGCCTTCCACGCCATGGTCGACCCGTGCCGCTTCCACGAGCCCTACCTGCACCGCAACCGGGAGATTCTCGACCGGCTGAAGGCCGGCGACCCGACCGGAGCCGAAGGACTGCTCGTGAAGTACCTGGACGACGCGGAAAAGCAGCTCATAGCGGCCTACCGCCAGCGCAGTCTAGGCGCGGCGCTGGAGCGCGAGCGATCGGCGGGAACCAGCCGGGTCCTGCGCCCGACTAGCAGGGCGTGACCCTTGCGCTCGAGAACGACCCGCCCGCCGAACCCCAGGAAGCTGTGCCAGACCGCGGCGGGCTACGGCCACTGCTGTGGCGGCTGCACTTCCTCGGCGGTTTCCTCGCCGCCCCGGTCGTCGTCTCCCTGGCGCTCACCGGGATCCTGTTCGCCTGGAACCCGCAGATCGAGACCGCCCTGCACCGTGACGCGCTCACCGCGACGGCCCCGGGGCTCGACCGCCCGCTGCGCGAGCAGGTCGCCGCGGCCCGCGAGACCCACCCCGAGTGGACCGTCGTCACAGTCGTGCCCGCCGCGGCGGGCGGCAAGCAGACCACCGCAGTCACCCTGAGCCCGCCAGGGGCCGCCGGCGCGGAGTTCGGCCACGCGCCGGGCACGGTCACCGCCTATGTCGATCCCGCCTCCGCCCGGGTGACCGGGCAGATCGCAGAGCAGCAGCGACCGGGTGAGTGGCTGCGATCATTGCACTCCAGCTGGCGACTTGGCCCGGTCGCGGAACCAGTCACCGAACTTGCCGCGAGCTGGGTGCTCGTCTCGTTGCTGACCGGCGTCTATCTATGGTGGCCCCGTACCCGCCGCGGCCTGCAACGGGCCCTGCGACCGCGTCTGCACCGCCCCGGGCGGGGTCGATGGCGCTGGGTGCACTCCAGCATCGGGATGGTGCTACTTGTTCCGATGCTGGCGCTGATCGGGTCGGGACTGAGCTGGACCAGCTACGCGGGTGCGTGGATCGACGTCGCCCGCGCGCAGCTCGACTCTGCCACGCCTGCCGTCTCCACCGGCCTGGGCTCCTCCGGTTCCGCCCCGGCCCACGAGCACCACGCCGGGCACGACGCCGCCGGTGGGCCCGCGGTCGACGCCGCTGCGGGCATCGACCAGGTCGCCACCGCGGCCACCCGGGCCGGGCTGGGCGGACCCGTCGCCATCACGCCGGCCACGGCGGGCGGGGAGGCCTGGACCGTGGCCCGCCAGGACAGCCGCTGGCCGGTCGAGCTCACCACCGTGGCCGTCGATCCAGCCAGCGGTGCGGTCGCCGACCGGGTGAGCTGGGCGGACTACCCACTGCTCGCCAAGGCCACCACCCTGGGAATCGCGTTCCACCAAGCGGAACTGTTCGGGCTCGCCAACCAGATCGGGCTGACCGCAATGGCTGCCGGGCTGATCGTCCTCGTGCTGGCGGGCTACCGCATGTGGTGGCTGCGCCGGCCAGCCGGCGGGCTCGGTGCCCCGCCGCCGCTGGGGCCGCTGCTGCGCCGCGCACCGATCACCGTGCTGATCGGGTTCGGGCTGCTGCTGGTCCTGCTCCCCACGCTCGGGGTGGCGTTCGTGGTGCTCCTCGTCCTGGAGCGGATCGTGCGGGCCGTCCGCGGCCGGAGAGCACCGGTGTGAGCCCGTCCGCGAGATCGATTTGGCCGTGCTGCACGGCTCACCTCTGATGCGGCCGGCTGGCACGGTCGGCGAGGACGAGGGCCCCGGCCGGCCCGGCCAGCGGGCCGAGAGCGGCCGGGACGATGAAGTCGCCGGCCGTGTGGTCGGGGAGACCGGGATACCCGGCCAGCGCCTCGGCGAGGTTGGCTCGTAACAGCGGGAACAGCCCCGGCAAGCCGGTCACACCGCCGCCGATCACGATGCGCTGCGGTGCGATCGGGTAGATGATGTTGCGCAGCCCGGCGGCCAGATAGGCGGCTTCGAGCGCGACGGCTGCCGGTAGCTCGTCCCCGTCGAGCTGCTCGGCGGGGCGACCCCAGCGGGCGGCGAGAGCCGCACCGCTCGCCATGCCCTCCAGGCAGTCGGCGTGAAACGGGCAGCCGCCGGCAAAGTCATCGCCGGGCTGGCGCGGCACGCTGAGATGACCCATCTCGGGGTGCCCCAGCCCGTGGATGATCCGGCCGTCGACCACGGCTCCGGCACCGATGCCGGTACCGACGGTCAGGTACACGAACGTGTCCAGGCCACGGGCGGCTCCCCACCGGCCCTCGCCGAGCGCGGCGGCATTGACGTCGGTGTCGAAACCCACCGGCACGTCCAGCGCGCGCCGTATTGGCCCGACGATGTCGACGCACGCCCAGCCCGGCTTCGGACTGGTCCTGATGAACCCATACCGAGGATGGGATCGGCGCAGCTCCACTGGGCCGAATGAGGCGATGCCGAGCGCGGCCAGCGGCCCGCCGGACGCCACTTCCTGCTGGAAGAAGGCAAGCACTCGAGCCAGGGTCTCGGCTGGTTCCCGGGTCGGGATCTCGGTCTGGGCCACGATGTGGTCAGGATCGGACCCGACCAGGCAGCGAACCTTCGTCCCGCCTGCCTCCACCGCCCCGAACCGCACCGGCCTCACTTGCCGGAGCCTCCCCCTCTGCACGCGATGACGACCCGGCTCCCGTCTACCACCAGCGCCAGGGTATCCGCCCGTGGACAATCGGCTCGTGCCCTACACAGACAACGGCGGGACGCGACTGTTCTGGGACGGCAGCGGAGCCGGCCCGGCGGTCCTGCTCATCCACGGCCTCGGCTACACCCACGACATGTGGTACCGCACCGTGCCGGCCCTGTCCGCTCACTACCGGGTCATCCGGTTCGACAACCGGGGGGTGGGGCGCAGCGACGTGCCCCCGGGGGCGTACCGCGTCAGCGACATGGCGCAGGACGCCGCCGCCGTCCTCGACGCCGCCGGAGTGGCCGCCGCCCACGTCGTCGGCGTCTCGCTCGGCGGCGCCATCGCCCAGGAGCTCACGCTGCGGCACCCCTCGCGGGTGCGTGGGCTCGTGCTTGTCGCCACCCTGTGTGGCGGGCCGCGGATGGTCCAGGCCGAGCCCGAGGTCGGCGTCACGCTGCTCGCCCGCGCAAAGATGCCCGCGGAGCAGGGGATCCGGGTAATGAACCCGTACGTCTACGACCCCGGCACCGCCGATGAGCGCATCGACGAGGACCTCGCGATCCGGCTCCGGACCTACCCGAGCGCGCAGGGGTACCTGGGCCAGCTGCAGGCGGTGCTGTCTTGGTCATCCTACGATCGGCTGCCCGAGATCACCGCACCGACCCTGGTGATCCACGGTGAGTCCGACCGCTTGATCCCGCCTGGGAACGGCCGCATCATCGCCGAACGCATCCCCGGCGCCCGCCTGACGCTCATCCCCCAAGCGAGCCACATCCTGTTCACCGACCAGCCCGAGACCGCCCACGGCGCCCTGCTCGGGTTCCTGGACGAACTCTGCCAGTCTGGGCGCTGACGCGCCACGCGTCGCCGCGAACCGGGCGTAGGGTTGAAGCTGGTGTGAGCTAATGCGGGGAGGCTCGGTATGCCCGATGGGCCTTTCGACTCCGGGTTCAACCCGTTTGAGGATCTCGTCAGCCGGCTGGTCGGTGGCCTTGAGCAGTCCTTTGGTGGGGTGACCAGGCCGGGAACGTCGACGCAGCGCCTGGACCGCTACGGCCGCGACCTCACCGCCGCGGCCCGGGCCGGCCACCTCGACCCGGTCATCGGGCGGGAGGATGAGATCGAGCAGGTCCTCGAGGTGCTGTCGCGGCGGACCAAGAACAACCCGGTGCTGATCGGGGACCCCGGCGTCGGCAAGACAGCGATCGTCGAGGGCATCGCCCAGCGGATTGCCGAGGGCGCGGTCCCGGAGCCGCTGCGCAACCGGCGGGTGATCGCGCTCGACCTGGCCGGGATGGTGGCCGGCAGCAAGTACCGGGGCGAGTTCGAGGAACGGCTCACGGCGGTGATCAACGAGGTGACGGCCGCTGCCCGGACCGTGGTGCTGTTCCTTGACGAGCTGCACACGGTGATCGGCGCCGGCGCGGCCGAGGGCGGTGCGATGGACGCCGCCAGCTTGCTCAAGCCGGCGCTGGCCCGAGGTGACCTGCAAGTCGTCGGGGCCACCACGGTCGACGAGTACCGCCGGCACATCGAGCGGGATCCGGCATTGGAACGGCGGTTTGCGCCCATCCTGGTCGCCGAGCCGAGCGTCGAGGACACCGTCGCCATCCTGCGCGGCCTGCGCAAGCGCTACGAGGTGCACCACCGGGTGCGCATCACCGATGAGGCCACCGAAGCGGCTGCGCGGCTATCTCACCGATACCTGACCGACCGGTTCCTCCCGGACAAGGCGATCGACCTGATCGACCGGGCCAGCGCACGGGTCCGGCTGCGGGCCGGGGCACCCAACGAGGACACCCGGGGGCTCGAGCAGCGTGTCGAGCAGCTCACCCGGGCCAAGGACATCGCAATTGACGCCGAGGACTACGAGCGGGCCGAGGCGCTGACCCGGGAGCTCGACCTGGCGATCGTGGAACTGGATACCGCCCCCGCCCGCCCGACGCTCCTGCCGGAGGTCGGCGCCGACGACGTCGCCGACATCGTCGCGCGCGGTACCGGCATCCCGGTCGCGCAGCTCACCGAGGTGGAGCGGCACCGGCTGCTGCGTCTCGAGGAGCAGCTCCGGCAGCGGGTCGTCGGACAGGCCGAGGCGATCGAGGCCGTCGCGGACGCGGTCCGGTCCAGCCGTGCCGGTCTCAACCACCCGGACCGGCCGGTCGGGTCGTTCCTGTTCCTCGGCCCCACCGGCGTCGGCAAGACCGAGCTGGCCCGGGCGCTGGCGCAGGCCCTGTTCGGGGCGCAGGAGCGGCTCGTCCGCATCGATATGAGCGAGTTCCAGGACAAGCACACGGTGTCGCGGCTCATCGGTGCCCCGCCCGGCTACGTCGGCCACGAGGATGCCGGCCAGCTCACCGAGGCCGTCCGCCGCACCCCGTACACGGTGCTGCTGCTCGACGAGATCGAGAAGGCGCACGCCGACGTCTCGAACATCCTGCTGCAGGTCTTCGACGCCGGCCGGCTCACCGACGCCCGGGGCCGGACCGTGAACTTCGCCAACACCGTGATCATCATGACCAGCAACCTCGGCGCCGAGGCGCTGCTGGCCGCGACCCGCGCCGGGCGACCGGTCGAGGAGGTGCGGGAATCACTGCTGGCCAGTGTGCGGCGGCATTTCCGGCCGGAGTTCCTCAACCGGATCGATGAGATCGTCCTGTTCCGCGGCCTCGATCGGCCTGGGCTGCGCACGATCACCGAGCTGCTGCTGGAGGAAACCCGGCAGCGGTTGCGTGCCCAGGACATCACGCTGAGCCTCGACGACCACGCCATCGATTGGATCGCCGACCGTGGCTACCAGCCCGAGTTCGGGGCCCGGCCGCTGCGCCGAGCCATCGGACGCGAACTGGACCGGAAACTGTCCCGCATGCTGCTGGCCGGCGACCTCAGCGGGGGCCAGGACGTCTGTGGCAGAGTCGTCGATGATCGGCTGGAACTCACCGTCACCGATCCGCAACCGCCGTCGAGCTGAACCGCTCGGCAGGCCGAGAGAGTCGCACCGGCTTATCACAGCAGGAGGTCGGGCACGCTACCGTGCACCCTGTGGCACATCAGCCGATGATCGCACCGTCCCTGCTGGCCGCCGATTTCGCCCGGCTGGCTGATGAGGCCAACGCCGTGCCGGGCGCTGACTGGCTGCACGTCGACGTGATGGACGGGCACTTCGTGCCCAACCTCACGCTGGGCCTTCCCGTGGTGCAGAGCCTGATGAAGTACACCGACATCCCGGTGGACTGCCACCTCATGATCGACAACCCGGACCGGTGGGCGATCGGGTACGCCGAAGCGGGCTCCTACAACGTCACCGTGCACGCCGAGGCCGCCCACGACCCGGTGAAGCTGGCGAAGGACCTGCGCGCGGCCGGCGCCAAAGCCGGATTGTCGATCAAACCCAAGACCCCACTGGAGCCCTGGGTGGAGGTGCTGCGGCACTACGACACGCTGCTGGTGATGAGCGTGGAACCCGGCTTCGGTGGGCAGTCGTTCATCCACGAGGTGCTGGACAAGGTGCGCACCGCCCGCCGGTTGGTGGACACCGGGCACCTGACGGTGCTGGTGGAGATCGACGGGGGGATCAACGCCGACACCATCGAGGCGGCCGCGGAGGCCGGGGTGGACTGCTTCGTCGCCGGCTCGTCGGTGTACGGGGCTGAGGACCCGCAGCGGGCCGTCGAGACGTTGCGGGCCCAGGCCCGGGCGTGCGGGGGCCGGTGAGGTCAGACTGCCCGGGGGGTTGAGCCGTGTTCACCGGCATTGTTGAGGAACTCGGGGAGCTGGTTGGCCGGGACGAGCAGCCTGACGCGGCACGGTTCGCCATCCACGGGCCGCTGGTCAGCTCCGATGCGCGGCCAGGTGACTCGATCGCGGTCAACGGGGTGTGCCTGACCGTGGTCGACGTCGACGGCGAGGTGTTCACCGCCGATGTGATTGGCGAGACGCTGCGCCGCTCCGGTCTGGGTCCGGCCCGGATCTCCGATCGGCTGAACCTGGAGCGGGCGGCGAAGCTGGGAGACCGGCTCGGCGGGCACCTGGTGCAGGGCCACGTCGACGGCACCGGGACCGTGCTGTCCCGCACCGCACCGCAGGACGCAGCCCCGTGGGAGCTGGTCCGGATCGGGATGCCCACTGCGCTGACCCGCTATGTGGTCGAGAAGGGCTCCATCACGGTCGACGGAGTGTCCCTCACCGTGATCGAGGCAGGTATCAACGACTTCTCCGTGGGCCTCATCCCTACGACACGAGAAATGACCACCCTGGGTACCCGACTTGTCGGCGAGCTGGTGAATATCGAGGTTGACGTGATCGCGAAGTACGTCGAGAAGTTCTCCTGGCCACATATTCGCTCCGGTATGGAGGGAGCTGGGGGATGATGCGGGGGAGGAGGACACGATGACCGAGAGCGCCTTTGCCGGCATCGATCGGGCGATCGCCGACGTGGCGGCCGGGCGCCCGGTGATCGTGGTGGACGACGAGGAGCGGGAGAACGAAGGTGACCTGATCTTCGCTGCGGCCCGGGCCACTCCCGAGCTGCTGGCGTTCATGGTCCGGTACACCTCGGGGTACATCTGCGTGGCGCTGACCGGGGATGACTGCGATCGGTTGGACCTGCCGCCGATGTTCCACACCAACCAGGACAAGCGGGGCACCGCCTACACGGTCACGGTGGATGCCCGAGAGGGCGTCACGACCGGGATCTCGGCGGCGGATCGGGCGCGCACCATCCGGCTGCTGGCCGACCCGGACGCCAAGTCGGTCGACTTCGTCCGCCCGGGACACGTGGTTCCGCTGCGGGCCAAGGAGGGCGGGGTGCTGCGCCGCCCCGGGCACACCGAGGCCTCGGTGGACTTGGCCCGGTTGGCCGGATTACCCCCGGCCGGGGCGTTGTGCGAGATCGTCTCGGTCAAGGAAGACGGCGAGATGGCCCGTCGCGACGAGCTGGAGGTCTTCGCCGCCGAGCATGACCTGGAGCTGATCACCATCGCGGATCTGATCGCCTACCGGCGGCGGTTCGAAAAGCAAGTGGAGCGGGTCGCGGAGGCCCGGATCCCGACCGTGCACGGGGAGTTCAGAGCGATCGGGTTCGACTCGCTGCTCGACGGGGTGGAGCACATCGCGCTGGTCACCGGGGATATCGGGGATGGGGCCGACGTGCTGGTGCGGGTGCACTCGGAATGCCTGACCGGCGACGTGCTGGGCTCGCTGCGCTGCGACTGCGGGCCGCAGCTGGACGCCGCACTGGCCGCCGTGGCCGCCGAGGGCCGCGGGGTGGTGCTCTACGTGCGTGGTCACGAGGGCCGCGGTATCGGGCTGATGCACAAGCTGCAGGCCTACCAACTGCAAGACGCCGGCGCCGACACCGTCGACGCCAACCTCGCCCTGGGCATGCCCGCCGACGCCCGTGACTACGGCACCGGGGCGCAGATCCTGGTGGATCTCGGGGTGCGCTCGATGCGGCTGCTCACCAACAACCCGGCCAAGCGGGCCGGCCTGGAGGGTTACGGCCTGACCATCACCGGCAGGGTGCCGCTGCCCATCCGGCCCAACCCGGAGAACCTGCGTTACCTGCGCACCAAACGCGACCGGCTGGGCCACGATCTCGACGCCCTGGACCCCACCGGTAGCTTGCGGCCATGAGCGGAACCGGCCAGCCCGTACTGGACGTACCGCGCTGCGCGGAGCTGCGGCTGGGCATCGCCGCTACTCGCTGGCACCAACGCATCACCACCGCACTGCTGGACCGCGCCTGTGCCGCCGCTGCCGAGGCCGGGATCGCCGAACCGACCGTGGTGCGGGTGCCGGGTGCGGTCGAGTTGCCCGTGGTGTGCCAGGAACTGGCCCGCCACCATGACGCCGTCGTCGCGCTGGGGGTGGTGATCCGCGGTGGCACCCCGCACTTCGAGTACGTCTGCGACGCGGTCACCGCCGGGCTCACCAGGGTCGCGCTGGATGAGGGGACCGTGGTGGGCAACGGTGTGCTCACCTGCGACACCGAGGAACAGGCCCTGGACCGCTGCGGTCTGCCCTCCTCCTCGGAGGACAAGGGCTTCCAATCCTGCATCGCCGCCCTGCAGACCGCCCTAGTCCTCCGCGACCTGCGCCCATGACCCCCCTCCCCCGCGTGTCCGTCCCTTGTGCCCGGGGTGTACGCCGCCTGTGCCCGCCGAAGGCGGCGTGATGCCTTCCGAGGTCCGCTTCGAGGCCCGACCGCGCAAGGCCCGCCGGGTCGCGGTGGCCGCCGCCGTGGTGCTGATCGTGGTGTTCGCGGTGGTCGCGGCGCTGCTGCGGCAAACCCCCACCGGCGTCTACTTCCAGCTCTCCGACCAGGTGGCCATGGTGCTGATAGGGCTGTTGCTCGCCGGAGCAGCCCTGCTGTTCGCCCGGCCCCGGGTGCGCGCCGGAGCCGATGGTGTCGAGGTGCGCAATCTGGCCGGGTCCCGGACGCTGCCCTGGGAGCTGGTGCTCCGGGTGTCTTTCCCCGACGGCGCTCCGTGGGCTCGCCTTGAACTGCCCGACGACGAGTACATCGCGGTGATGGCAATCCAGGCTGCCGACGGCCGGCACGCGGTGCAGGCCATCCGCGCCCTCCGCGCAGTACACGCCGAACACACCGCGCCCCGGGGGACCCCAGGTTCAGATCAGGTCACACCGGAGTCACTATGAGATTCTTGCCGCTTTTTGAGCGAGCGCCGTGATGTCGTCCGGGTCGGTGGTCAGGATCTCGTCGCCGTCTACAGCGGCGTCGATGATGGAACCGTCGATCACATCGCGGCGGCCTGCCCGGCCCAGCAGCGTGCCGATAGGTCGAGCCCGTTCGCGGGTCAGCTCAACCTCGAGTAACCCTTGCAGGAGCAGCGTCAGACGGGCCTGGCGCGCGCCGTCGCGCCACACCCGGGCGACTGCGCCGGTCGTAGTTCGCACGTCCACTCCGGTTTGACCCGCACGCTCCAGGAACGCGCGGACGGTCCGATCGCCGCGTTCGTATGCGATGAGTGCGCCGACGTCCAGAACCAGTGTCACGCTGCGCCTTCAGCGCCGATGACCACACGCGAGGTCCGTCGAGCGTCGGCGATCAACCTGTCGATCTCGGCGGGATCGAGTTCGCCTTCCTCCACCGCGAGAGCGTTGAGCGCCTCGCGCAGCCTTCGCTGGCGGACCTGAGCCTGTGCTGCGTCAGCCAGCCATGTCGAGACGCTCACGCCCTGCTCACCCGCGGCGGCCCGCACCGACGCGGCCAGCTCTGAATCGAGCGAGATGGACAACTTCTCGGCACTCATATACTGAGTACTACCGAACTACTACCAGGGTAGCAAGATGCTCGCCGGTCACCTGGCCGTAGCCGGCGATCTTCCGGCGGCCAACCTGTCATCAACGTCACCGCCTACTAGTAATGGATGATGTGTAATCTAGTGATACGTCATCTAACTTGGAGGTTGCGATGAGCTCGACGGACCCGATCGCGCGGGTATCGGTGATCAGCACCGGGACGGTATCGATCCGGCCTGAACACGTGGGACCGACCTGGAAGAACACCTATCTCTGGCTGGCCACCTCGCGGCGTTGGACGGCTCCCCGGCCGATCAACGTGTACGTCATCGAGCACCGCGAGGGGGTGGTGCTCTTCGACACCGGCCAGGACCGCGCCTCGGTGACCGACCCGGGCTACTTCCCGGGCGGTCTCAACGGCTTCGTCTACAACCGGCTGGCCAAGTTCGACATCGGCCCCGAGGAAACGCTCACCGCCGGGCTCGCCGGGCTGGGTCACCGCATCCAGGACGTGCACACCGCGGCGATCTCCCACCTGCATCAGGACCACATCGGCGGCCTCCCGGAACTACGGCGCGCGGACATCATGATCAGTCGACAGGAGTGGGCGACCTTGGCGAGGCCCCTTGCTGAGGCGCGGGGGTTGCTGCGCTCACACATCGATCTGCCCGGGCTGCATTGGCACCGGATCGAACCAGAGCCGCTGGCTGACCCCACCTTGGCGCCGTTCACCGACGGTCATGATGTGTTCGCAGACGGCAGCCTCGTGCTGCTCCCGACGTCAGGCCACACCCCTGGGTCGCTGTCGTTGCTGGTCCGGCGCCCTGGCCAGGTCCCGCTGCTGATGGTCGGCGACCTCACCTACGACGTGGACCTGCTCACCGCCGGTGATCTTCCTGGCGTAGGTGTCAAACACCAGCTGCGCACGGCCACAGCCATGGTCAATGCGCTTCGCGCGACGCACCCCGGTCTGGTGGTCCTCCCGGCGCACGACCCGGGTGCCGCCCGGCGACTGACCGACGCGTTGGGTGCCAGGGAGGTGTCACATGAGAGCCGCTGAAGAGTTGCGGTACCTGATCCTCGCTATCCAGCGGGAGGGAAACCGGATCCTCGCGGCCGACCTGCGCCCGCTCGGGCTGACGCCATCACAGGCCGAGGTCCTGCGCGTGCTGGCCGACTTCCAACCGCTCACGCTCACCGGCCTCGGAGAACTACTGGTCTGCGAACACGGCACCAACCCCAGTCGCCTCGTCGACCGCCTCGTGGCCGCCGGGCTTGTCCGGCGCGAGACCCAGGTCGACGACCGACGGCGAGTAACGCTGTCACTCACCACCGACGGTGAGCGCCTCACCCGCCGGATCATCGACATCGAAGATCAGCTTTACCGCACCCTCGACGCCCTCACCGCGGACCAACCAGTCGAGCAAGCCCTCACAGTCCTGCGCGCGCTGGCCGGCGCGTTCCCCGTCGCCAACGCGCTGAGCCGACGCTCCCAACGACCCGCCAGAACCACCGCCAACCCTGCTCATATAGAGACGCAAAGCGCACGATAATGCAGGTGGCAGCTTGCTCAGGCGGCAACGAGCGTGGACCCGGCGGTGGGGCTTCCTGCTGTCGCCGCGCTACGCAGTCTGGTCGAGCATCTCGAAGCGGCGCAGGTGGAACAGGCGCGCCGGACCGGGTGGTCGTGGCAGGACATCGCCGGCTGCCTGGGCGTCACCAAGCAGACGGTCCATCGCAAGCATCGCAGCCGGACGCTTCGGGTGGCTGGGGTCACGCAGTCGACGTGTCATCGGTGATCGGGCGACCGGGGATCGGTCCGGCCGCGGTCGAGGCGGATCGTGCGGCGCTGCGGTCGGTCGGTATCGACGACGACGCACTGCGGGGAGCCTCGATGAACCAGTTCGGTCCTCAGATCTTCGATCCTCGACCCCGGGTCACCACCTGTTTCCACTGGGCCGCGGCGCGCCGAACTGCGCTGCGCGGCGTTCCCGCCCCCGATCGGACATGACGCGCAGGTAGTCTATAAAGCGTCGCTGCGCTACGCGCTCGCACGGCGCGACCGTCAACACGACGTTCACCATCTGCTGCTGGCCATGCTTGCGATCGACCGCGGGGTTCCGTGGGTGCTCGATGAGCTGGGCCTCGGCTCTGTCGGCCGTCCGCGGGCTTGTCACGGCGTCAGACACGGGTTCGATCAAGGTCACCTGGTGTGACAGGTGTCTGCTGACCCTGGAACGGGGCGCAGGGACCGCTACAGTCCTGACGGTGCCTGACAGTTTGACCTTCATCACTCCTGACGGCCTCCGCCTCTCCGGGACTCTCGCCCCGTCAGACGGTGCTGGCCAGGCTGCCGTGCTCGTCCACGGAGGCGGCGTTACCCGTGAGGAGGGCGGCTTTTTCACCCGGCTGGCGGCCGGACTGGCTGAGGCGGGCGTGACCTCGTTGCGCTTTGATCTCCGTGGCCACGGCGAGAGTGAGGGACGCCAGGAGGACTTGACCATGGCGGGCATCCTTGGCGATATCGGCGCCGCCGTCAGCCGTGTGCGAGCCGAGACCGGTGCCGGGCGGGTGGCGTTGCTCGGCACCAGCTTTAGCGGCGGCATCTGCGGCTACTACGCGGCCTGGCACTCCGACGAGCTGGCCACCCTCGTCATGCTCAACCCGTTGCTCAACTACAAGAAACGGTTTATCGACGACAAGCCGTATTGGCAGGATGATCAGATCAGCGACGAGGCCGGACGGGAGCTTCTGACTCAGGGCTACATCGCCCATTCGCCCACGTTCAGGCTCGGCCGGGCGCTGCTCAACGAGGTTTTCTACCTCCAGCCGCACACAGTGTTGGCTGACATTCAATCGCCGACACTGATCGTGCATGGCACCAAGGACACATTCATTCCAGTGGAGTCATCGCGCTGGGCTGCCGAGCAGTTGACGACCGAGCACCGGCTCATCGAAGTGGACGGTGCACAACATGGGTTCGCTGTCCATGGCGACCCAAGCTACGCGCACCCGCAAAGCCAACGGTGGCAGGCCGACGTCATCCGAGCCGTGGCTGCCTGGATCACTCACCACCAACTAAGCGAGCGGTAACACGGCGTCCTGCAAGTCACGAACCGCCGGTTGCGACCGCCAAGGATCAAGGAGGGCACAGACTCGTACCAGCTCGTGCACGGTGCGCTGCGAATTCGTTTCGAGCGCGACGGCCAACGCCTCGTGCCCCGCGTCGGTGGCATTGTCCGGCTCGGCGGCTTGTGCCAGCGCGCCCGCCATGAGCGAGAGGAAGTAGCCGCGGTCGCGACGCGAAAACCGGTCGTCGGTCACCTGCGAGCGATACAACTCGGCAGCGCGGCCCGGTTGCCCAGCCTCGCAGTAGCAGATGGCGGTCTGCATCGTCAGCAGAGAACGGTCATAGCCGAAGCCCAACTCGCCTGGATTGGACGTGGCGTCGTTGAGCAGGCTCCACGCCTCATCGAGCTTGGCGTCGACACCACGGTCGGCCTCGCCAATCATTGCCAGGCCGCGCGCTTCCTGCTGCGCAACCTCAGCTTGTACGCGCGACGGCAATTGCCATGAAGCATCGCGGGCAGCCTGGGCGAGTGTCAGCATGCGCAGACCATCGCGTTTGTCCCACGCAGCCTGGCTCTTCTTGAGCAGGATGTAGCCCTGCATCGGCCAGTCGCCAGCTTCCTGCGCCCACTCGGTAGCGCGGTCGTGCCAATGCGCTGACAGGCGAGGATGGTGAGCATCGCGGTAGAGCCAGCCGGTGAACTCTGCGCCCTGAGCGCCGACTGACAACAGCTCACGCCGGACAGCCGGCTTGACGAACCCGGCGTGCTGCTCGATAGCCCCTATTACGCCGAGGACTACGGGCAACGCCTGCGCCGGGCCGTGGGCACCATCGTCAGCAGCGCACAGATCGAGCTGGCGCTTGAAGTACTGGACCACGTCTGCGTCGAGGTAGCGCCGGGCGTCGTCCATTGCGGCCCCAAGATGTTGCAGCTCATCGAAGCTCAGCGCTGGGAAAGCCGCGGCGGTCACACCGTGCTTGAGGAAGGCGCGGCGATGCAGCGCATTTACCTCCTCCTCGGTCGGCTGAGGCGTGGACGTCGCGGTGCCCGACTCAGCTGGGCCAGCGAGCAGTCTGGTGAGGGTGTGGTTGGAGATACCGAGGGCACGCGCCAATCGCGGCCTGAACCATGGTTGCGGAGTTGTCTCGCCACGCTCCCAGCGCATCACGGTGGAGCGCTCGACGCCAAGCACTTCCGCCAGTCGCTCCTGACTGTAGCCAGCCGCCTTGCGGTACTGCGCCAGCCGTTGCCGCTTCTGTGCCATGCCCCTCCCGATGCCGCTCGGTACGTTACACCGCAACTCAGACCGGCTGCCGGTATCCGATTTGCATCGAGACTGCCGCAAGATTGCGCTGTCGGCAGCGATCTTACGGCGGTTGGCTCCTACCAGGCCCCCGGCCGGTCGAACGGCAGGCTGACTTTCTCCCGTTTCCGGGGGCTTAGGTATCGCCCACCGGGTCCGGGCGTTCCCCAGCCCCGGGCGCCGTCCACAAAGGCGATAAAACGAGCGCACGAGCGGAGTTACAGGCGTGGAAAACGGTGAAACACCGTGATACGGGAAGATCGGGAGTTGCTGGCCGAACTGGCTCGGCTCAATGGGGATATGGCGTCACTGGGCATGCGTATCATGGATGGAAGTGCTAGCGCTGACGAACAGGTGCACTATGCACAGCGGCTAATTGCGGCGGGGAAACGACGTCAGCGGCGGGCGGACGGAATGCGGACGGTCATTGAAGGGTATGTTTTCGTCGACGGACCGATTGCGCTACCGGCGCATACTGCGGAGCCTGACTGGAGACAGTGAGCGGTGTGCAGGAGATACGACACCGGTTGCTCTTTGAACAGCTTAAGCAGTGGGTGGAGAAGCTCAGTGGTGAGAATCCAGTTGAGCCGGAGGTAGTCAAAGAGCTGGCGGTGCGGCTCTTGGCAATGGCTGTAATGTTGCTGCGGCAGCATGAGGTGAACAAGCGAGGACGATGCAGGTTTTGTGGCTGGTCGACTTGGAGGTGGTCGTTCTGGTGTCGCCGGCCACGGTGCACGGTGTTTCGAAGTGTCGATCTTGCCATCGGACAAGGCCTGGACGTGGTGTGGTGGCAGTTGCTTGGGAATGTGGGGCAAGAGGCGAGATTGGAGGAGGTGCGGGAGTGGATAGAGCAACGGAAGAAAGTAGTGCAGGCGCTTGAGAATAAACAGTGAAACGAGCTGGCCGAGATCATTTGTTCCGTCGGGCGGGTCAGGCGCTGAGGCCGAACGACGCTACGAATGTGAAGTTGGCTGGCTTCTTGTTCGGTAGCCTGGTGACAACAAAGTCGTCGTATAAACCGGGCGGCACCGTGGTGTCCACGCGGACCCGGACGCTGACGAACACGGGGGAGGTAGTGGCGACGAGGTCGACGGGCACCTCGACAGCCACCTTCTTGCAGTTCTGGTCCGTATTGCTGAGTCTTGCCCTGGCGAGCACGGTCTATGTGGCATGTGCGGGATCGTGGAGATCCGGTTGGTAGGCGGTCACCGTGATGAGGTGACCCGGGTACCGGGAGGCGAAGAGGATGGCGGCCACAGCACACCCCTCGGTCGAATGAATCAGAGTCTTGGGTTCAAGACCTGGATCGGGGGGCCGTTATGGGGCGGCGGGTGGGCTCCTCGTGGGCGAGCTCGGTGACAATCAGATCGGACTCTGCATAGCAGCGCCATGCTGGTACGCGACGCACGGTCATTGTGCTAGCCGCTACGTCGATCCACGCCAGGACCTTGCGGAGCCCCCGCCCGTCGGCGTCGCCCTCGGGGTCGTCCACCACGAGCGCCACCGAGGCCGCCGGACCGCCCGTCAGGATGTCGTACCGGCGGCCCGCCATCATGACGTCACGTTCGACAGGCACGCCGCCGCGGCGCAGCGCGTCGTGCAGCCAGTCTGCCGCCGAATGGGTCGCGATCGTGCTGGTCTCCCCGGTGGCGGATCCGCGCGCCAGCTCGGTCAGCAGTCCCTGCTGACTCGCCCACCACTGGTGGTCACCCACCACGACGAGCTGTGACCGGGCCCGGGTGATCGCAACATTCCACAGGTTGGTCTGGTGGACCAGCCAATTCCGGGTGCGGTCCCGCACGCCGTGTGCCCCGACCGGCGAAACCACCATGATGTCCCGCTCACCGCCTTGGAAGCGGTGAATAGTCCCGCACACGACCTCATCTTCCGGAAGTCCGGCCGCCGCGAGGGCTTTCGCGAGCCGGTTCTGCTGAGCGGCCAGCGGCGTCACCACTCCGATCGATGCGCTCGGGTATGCCGCGCGCAAGCGTTGCACTTCCGCCACCACCGCGACGAGTTCCGGTTGGTTGGCGCCGGAGCCCGTGCCACCGTGCGTAAATGCGCCGTCGACGTGCTGCCACCGCACCGCCGGCTCGGCCGCTGCTGTGAGCCGAGCCGGGTCGGTCAAGACGGTGAGGCGCCCCTGGTATACGACTCGGTTCGGCGCGGCGACGATGTCGGGGTGGCACCGGTAGTGCTCGTCAAGCAGGTGGATCCGGCCAGCGACGGCGGCGAACGCGTCATATCCGGAGTACCTGGTGTAGACCAGCCGCCGCGACTCCAGCCACTCGTTACTGAGTCCCTGCTCGACCTGGTGCTGCGGCTCTTCCTGCCCGGGCAAGGTGATCACCGGTGCGAGCTGCCGCGGGTCCCCGATGATCAGGGCGCGCCGGGCTCGGTAGAGCATCGGCAGGATCGCCGGGATGGTGCACTGTGCCGCCTCGTCGATGACGACGAGGTCGAAAAGCGCCGGTTGCGGGGGCAGCACACGGGCCGACATCGTCGTGGTCGCCCAGGAGGGAAGCGGACGGAGCAGCTCACGGAACCGCAGCCACGTCTTCGGTCTTTCTTTCGACATCTCGTCACTGCGAAACTGCAGTGTTTCGGCGCCGTCACGGACCTGCCGGGCAAGCTGTGCCCGCAAGAGCCGCTGGCTGCCCTCTGGGCGCTCCACGGTGACCAGCTCGACCAGTCGCGACCAGGTGGTGGTCTCGTCCGGTAGCTCGGCGAGGCGGCGCTGGCCGGCTCGCCAGCCCAGCGCGACGGTGACCCGGTGGGCGAACGCCTCGATCGCCGCGCGATCAACCAGGCGGAACGCGCGCAGGCGCCAGCGCCACCACCAGCCGAAAATACCGCCGCGTGCCGCCCGGTCCGCTAGGTCGACGAGGGACACGAGTTTCGCCTCGTCCGCCGGCAACTCGAGCTCTTCACGGTCACCTGCCGGCTGCTCGGTGGCGAGCTCGGCAAGATCTCGCTCGATGAGACGTCGATCATCGAGCGCGGTGCGCAGCGCAGCGATCTCCTTCTGGATGAGGCGCAGCTCCGCCTCGGTGGTCCGCTCGTCGCCGGACCGACCGTCGGCATGGGTGGCGAGCAGCTCGGCGAGCAGTCTCGGCTCCTGGCCCTGCTGCTCCCGGCTGCCGGTCCGCACCACAAGGCCGGGGCCGACCCTTTTGGTGATGCGCTCGACGACCTCATCCACGGCCCGGTTGTTGGTGGAACCGACCAGAACGCTCTGCCCCGCCGCGGAGGCGGTGGCGACGAGAGCGGTGACGAGCTGGCTTTTCCCGGTGCCGGGCGGCCCCTGCGCGGCGGTGAGCCGCTGGGACATCGCGGCCCTGATGATCTGCTCCTGGGCCTCGTTGAGCCGGTCCGACGCCACGATGGTCACTGGCACAGTGGGCGAGTCATCGGCCTTGGTCTGTCCGGTGAGGGTGTCGAGAGCTGTCGTGGCGATCTTCGTCGGGTCGACCGCCATCGAGTCGCGCAGGTCCTCGATCAACCGCCGCTGTGCCGTGTCACTCGGATCGACGCCATATAGCACCGCAATGTTCTGCACCCGGTTGAGTGGCCCGGCGTTCACCGTCCCGCTGAGCGCGGCCGGATCGAGGGGGACGGCCGCCGCGACACCGAGCACCTCCATCAAGCGCCGGACCGTCTCGCCGAGCGTGTCGGCGTTGCCGGGGACGAAGGTTTCCTCGACCTGCTGGACCAGGTCGTCGATCTCCACCTCGCTCAGCCCGCGGTATCGGGAGAGTGCCCGGTTCGGCTGCGGCGGCAGCGTAGTGAGCAACCCTCCCTCCGGGGTGAGCGTCACGTCGCAGACGAGCAGCGGCGCAAACCGGGACCTGTCGCCCTGCCGGTTGCCGCGCAGGACGACCACCGGGTACCCGTAGCGCAGATGGTGACCGGCAGCCGCAGCTCGCTCGGCGAACGCGACGACCTCCGCAGCGCCGCGCCGGTCCGTTGCCTCGGGGGAGAACACCCGCTCCGACCCCGCTGGCATCGCCTGATACGCGAGCCGCGCGCCGACGTCGACGAACGATCCCAACACCGCTGCCCGCTGCATGCACGAGACGTAGTAACGCAGCAGTCGCCGCCATTGGTCCGCGTCGAGCTCCGCGTCGGCGTCGATGGGTCGGCGCCCCTGCGCCGTGCGAGGCTCGGCCTCATGGGTCGGCTCGGCCGTCACCAGCTTGATGGGTTCCGTGACGCCCTCGCTCGACTCGACCGGCCGCCGGTGTGGATCGCGAGCCAGCTGCCCCTACACGTACCGGGCCAGATCGTTCGTGGTGATCCAGGCATCACCGTCGAGGGTCGCCGCCGCACCCCGCAGCCCGGTGAGCACCGCCTGGGTGAACACCGACGGGCGATCGTGCCCCTGGGTCTTGGCTGCTTTCGCGTGCGTGCTGGAGGTGAGGATGAACGTGCCATGCTGACGCACCCCGCGGCGCGGCTCCTGCCGGACACCACCGCCGAAGCGGTTGCGCGCCCCGAACGCGCCAGAGAAGCAGCAGTCCAGCAGCACCACCTTCTGGCTGGCCCGCGTGATGTTCAGCAGGTGACGCAACACGCCATCGGTGTCCACCGCGGTGGTGTGCAGCTGCTCGCATCGGGTGTCGGTGGCGGCGAGGAACACCGACTCACGGTCGACCGGGCCCATCAACCCGTGTCCCGAGTAGTACAGCAGCGCGAGATCACCTACTCGACGGGCACTGAAGAAGTCTTCGAGAATCGCGGTCAGCCGCTCCCGGTCGAGGTCGACTTGCGCATCAACGCTGTCGAACCCGCCAGCACCATCGAGCAGCGCCTTGAGCTGGTCGACATCGTGGCGCACGCCAGGTACGTGACAGCGCACGGAGAACCCACCGACGCCCAGCTGCGAGTTCCACACCCAGGGCTCGGGCGAGCGCTTCCTGGCTATGGCCGAGAATTTCGCGGCGCTGGGCGAGAGCGTGGCGCTTGGCTTTCACTGTTGTCCATTCCTCATGGCGCGGATTCGATCCAGTACGTGATCGGCACACTAGATCAGACCGGATCCGCGAGTAGCGCCGGAAACAGTTGCGGCAACGGGCGGACAGGGTAGGCGGAGAGATCGTCGAAGGGAGGTTTCTTACCGGCAGAACAACTTCCCTGCCTGCGTATATAGCGGAGCGGGGCTTGGAATGATGGCGGGCGGGTCACGCGCTGAAGCCGAATGACGCTACGAACGTGAAGTTGGCTGACTTGTTCAGTAGCCTGGTGACAACAAAGTCGTCGTATAAACCCGGCGGTACGTCGGTGTCCACCCGGACCCGGACGCTGACGAACACGGGGGAGGCGATGCCGGCGAGCTCGACGGGCACCTCGACAGCCACCTCCTTGCGGTTCGGGTCCGTGTTGCTGAGTCTTGCCCTGGCGAGCACGGTCTCTGTGGCGCGTGCGGGATCGTGGAGATCCGGTTGGTAGGCGGTCACCGTGATGAGGTGACCCGGGTACCCGGCGAAGGTCTGGACGTCCTGAGTGTGCAGAACGAGCGTGGTGATGTCCGGGCCGGTGGAATCGGTCTTGCGCAGCGTCAACGGAAACTCCAGGGCGATCCCGGGGTACGCGGCATCGCCGTACACTCCGGGTTCGTCGCCCAAATGAATCCGACCTTCCCAGACGAGTTCTGGCTGCACGCTCAGCATGTGCTCTCCCCTCGTGGTTGCTGTGCCGGCGGTGGGATTCGAACCCACACTGACGGGTTCCTAGGACCCGGGCCTCTGCCGTTGGGCTACGCCGGCTTACGGTTACGTGCGCACCAGGTGTGGTCAGGATACGGCGTCAGACTCCGAGGTCTTTGCGCAGCTTGGCGACGTGGCCGGTGGCGCGCACGTTGTACAGCGCCTTGTCGATGCGGCCCTGCGCGTCGATCACGAAGGTGGACCGGATCACGCCGGTGACGGTCTTGCCGTACATCTGCTTCTCACCGTAGGCGCCGTAGGCGGTGAGCACCATGCGGTCCACATCGGACAGCAGCGGGAAGTGCAGGCCTTGGGTGTCACGGAACGTCGCCAGCTTTGCCGGGGGGTCCGGTGAGATGCCGAGCACTGCGAAACCGGCGGTGTCCAGCTCGGCGAGGTTGTCACGGAAGTCGCAGGCCTGTTTGGTGCAGCCGGGGGTGCTGGCGGCCGGGTAGAAGTAGACCACCACGGATCGGCCGCGGTAGTCCGACAGCGAGACAGGCTTGCCGTCGGCGTTGGGCAGGGTGAAGTCAGGGGCAGGGTCGCCAGGAGACAGCCGGACGTTGTCGGTCACGAGGTCGGACGGTACCGCCCGGATGGGGTGGCTCAGCCACCCGGCTACGGTGTGCCGCACGCAATTCGCGCGAGGAGGAACCTATGGCCCGGGACGCCGACACCATCGAACGCGACATCGAGCAGGCCCGCGATGCGCTGGGCGTGACGCTGGAGGAGCTCGGTACCCGGGCTGACCCCCGGCGCGCGATCGAGGCCGGCAAGGAGCAGGTGGAGGCCACCATGGCCGACCCGAGGGTGCGTTACTCGCTGATGGGCGTCGGCGCGCTCATCGTGCTGGTGCTGTTGCGCAAGCTCTTCCGCTAAGCGGTCGGCACACAAGGCTACCCGCGGGTGTGCCCTGCGTCGTG
>JBOHGH010000056.1:0-27844 GCA_050699975.1 Pseudonocardiaceae bacterium
CACCCGGACCGCCAACCCGAGCGCACGGTCCGGCGCCACCTCCAGCCGGGCGGCCTGCCCGCGCAGCACCACCTCGTCGTCGCAGTAGGCCACCCCCTGTAGCGGCCGCACCACGCCGAGCCCCACGAGCACCCCACCTGCGTCGTCACGCACCAGTGGCACCCGGTCCGGCTCGCCGCGCAGCGCGAGCGAGGCCGCCGCCGCGGGCACCACCGGCAGGCCCCAGAGCCGGGCCACCGCCGACGTCGCCGAGGACGGCACGTAACCCACCGGCACCGCCCCGAGCAACGAGGTGCGCAGCAGCCGCAGCAGCACCGCGGCCAGGTCGGCATCGGTGCCGCAGACCACCAGCCGGCGACCGCCCAGCCCGGTCAGCGGCTCGTCGAGCTCCTCGCGCCCAGGACGGGCCGGCACTGCGGCCACGACCCCAGCCTCCCCAGCACCGGGCCACCGGGCAGACCCGCAGGTCAGCACCACAGCCCCGACCACGTCCACCTCCTGGGGCTACGCTCGGTCAGCGCAGCAGCGCGGTAAATCCCACCGTTGTTGGAGTACCACATGCCAGCGATCGTGCTGATCGGTGCCCAGTGGGGCGACGAGGGCAAAGGCAAGGCCACCGACCTGCTCGGCGAGCGGGTCCAATGGGTGGTGCGCTACCAGGGCGGCAACAACGCGGGCCATACCGTGGTGCTGCCCGACGGGCAGAACTTCGCGCTGCACCTCATCCCGTCGGGCATCCTCACCCCGGGGGTGACCAACGTCATCGGCAACGGCGTCGTGGTGGACCCCGGCGTGCTGCTCGACGAGCTGGCCGGGCTTGAAGCCAGAAACGTGGACACCGAGCGGCTGCTGATCTCCGCCGATGCACATTTGATCATGCCGTACCACGTCGCGATCGACCGGGTCACCGAGCGCTACCTGGGCAAGGCCAAGATCGGCACCACGGGCCGCGGCATCGGTCCCGCCTACCAGGACAAGGTGGCCAGGGTCGGGGTGCGGGCCCAGGACCTGCTGGACGAGAAGATCCTGCGGCAGAAGGTCGAGTCCGCGCTGGAGTTCAAGAACCAGGTGCTGGTCAAGGTCTACAACCGGCGTGCGCTGGACGCCGAGCAGGTAGTGGATACGGTGCTCGACCAGGGCGCGCATTTCGCGCACCGGATCGCCGACACCCGGTTGCTGCTCGACCAGGCGCTACGGCGCGGTGAGACAGTGCTGCTGGAGGGCAGCCAAGGCACCCTG
This sequence comes from Pseudonocardiaceae bacterium, assembly GCA_050699975.1. Taxonomy (GTDB): domain Bacteria; phylum Actinomycetota; class Actinomycetes; order Mycobacteriales; family Pseudonocardiaceae. The sequence goes on from JBOHGH010000056.1 coordinate 1,240, forward strand.
CTCGACGTCGATCACGGCACCTACCCGTTCGTCACCTCCTCCAACCCGACAACGGGCGGCGCCTGCGCCGGGTCGGGCATCGGCCCCACGAAGATCACCGCCGTGGTCGGGATCCTGAAGGCCTACACCACGCGGGTCGGCTCGGGCCCGTTCCCCACCGAGCTGCACGACGCCATGGGCGAGCGGCTACGCAAGACCGGCGGGGAGATCGGGGTCACCACCGGGCGAGCTCGGCGGGTCGGTTGGTTCGACGCGGTGATCGGGCGCTACGCGGCCCGGGTGAACGGGATCACCGACTTCTTCCTGACCAAGCTCGATGTGCTGTCCGGTCTGGACAGCGTGCCGGTCTGCGTGGCCTACGAGGTCGACGGCAAGCGCACCGACGAGATGCCGATGACCCAGACCGACCTGCACCACGCGGTGCCGGTGTACGAAGAGCTTCCCGGCTGGTGGGAGGACCTATCCCGGTGCCGCACCCTCGACGAGCTACCAGCCAACGCCCGCGCCTACGTCGCGCGCCTAGAGGACCTCTGCGGAGCCCGGATCTCGGCCATCGGAGTCGGACCCGGCCGCGACCAGACGATCGCGCTTCGCACACCGTAACGCGCCGTAGCAGCTCCGAATGGCGCGGCAGAGAAGCAATGGTCAGCGGCTCAGCATGGCCTCCTCCAGGTCCAGTTCGTGGAGGGTGCGGGAGAGGACTTCGTCGGTGATGCGGCCGGCGTCGCGCAATGAGATCAGCGTCTCCCGCTCTGCCGCGAGCATCTCCAGCCGCAACCGGCGGTAGATGACGCTGGGGGCCTCGCCGAGCTCAGTTTCCGGGCGCCCCAGCCGCTCCCAGACACCGTGGCTACGGTGCTCGGCGGCCATGCGCAACCGGGTGGTCACCGACTGCGGCGCCCCCTCCGAGGCGCCCTCCAACCGGGCCAGGGCGGCCTGCGTCGCAGTGTGGATCGCCTCCGCTTCGGCCAGCGCATCGCCGTGGGACTCGCGGCCCTCGACTCCGAGGCGGCGGATCACCCAGGGCAGCGTGAGGCCGTGCAGCAGCAGGGTCCCGACGGTGACGAAGAAAGCCAGAAAGATGATCTCGGCTCGGCCCGGGAATGCGGCACCGGAGTTGGTGACCAGCGGGATCGAGAACGCCGCGGCCAGGGTGACCACCCCGCGCATCCCGGCCCAGGAGATCACCGCCGGAACCTGCCACGGCGGTGCCGGGTCCCGGGCACTCACCCGGCTGAACAGCGCTCGCGGCAGGTAGGTCGCCGGGAACACCCAGACCGCCCTGGCCAGGATCACCGTGGCGAGTACCGCGGTCGCGGCGACCAGCAGCGGGCCGACGTCAGCCACACCGCGCACCACGGCTGGCAGCTGCAACCCGATCAGCGCGAAGACGAACGCCTCGAGCACGGTGTCCGCAGCCCGCCACACCGCCTGGTCCTGTAACCGAGTGGCGTAGCCGGCCTGGGGAGCGCGGTGGCCCAGATACAGCCCGGTCACCACCACCGCGAGCACCCCGGAGAAGTGCACCTGTTCCGCCAGGGCGTAGGCCGCGAACGGCACCACCAGGCCCAGCGCGCTCTCCAGCCTGGCGTCGCGCAGCCGCAACCGCACCTGGTGCACCACCCGGCCCAGCACCGCACCCAGCGCCACCCCACCCACCCCGACGAGCAGGAACTCGCCCAGCCCTGACCAGAGCGAGAAGCCGGCTCCGATGCCTGCCGCCACCGCAACCCGCAACGCGGTGAGCGCGGTGGCGTCGTTGAACAGGCTCTCCCCCGCCAGCACCGTCATCACCCGACGGGGCAGCCCCAGGCGCCGCCCGATGGCTACCGCAGACACCGCATCGGGCGGGGCGACCACGGCTCCGAGCGCCAGCGCGGCGGGCAGCGGCAGGCCCGGCACCAACCACCAGGCGACCAGCCCGACGCACGCGGTGGTGAACAGCACCAGCCCGACGGCCAGCAGCGCGATCGGCCGGATGTTCGCCCTGATCTGGATGGCCGAGCTGTCCAGCGCGGCGGAGTACAGCAGCGGCGGCAGGATGGCGTACAGCACCAGATCCGGGTGGAGCTGGTAGTCCGGGACCCCGGGGATGGCGGAGATGGCCAAGCCGGCGACGACCAATGCCAGCGGCGCGGGCAGACTGAACCGGCGGCTTACCGCGGTCACCGCGAGAGCGCCGAGCACCAGCAGGATCAGCGGTAGACCGTCCATACGGCCAGGATGCACTGTGACATATCAGCTAGAGAGAATTCAGTGCTGGGAGGTATCAGCGATGACCTGTGAACACGTGGCGCAGCTACCCAGCCCGGCGCCCGAGCCGCCGGACCCGGCAGCCTGCAGCGACTGCACCGCGCTGGGCGAGTCGGTGTGGGCGCATCTGCGGATGTGCCTGAGCTGCGGGCACGTGGCGTGCTGCGATTCCAGCCCGCACCGGCACGCCACCGTGCACTACTACCGCAGCGACCATCCGGTGATGCAGTCCGCCGAGCCAGGCGAGAGCTGGCGATGGTGCTACCTGGACAAGCAACTGGTGTGAGGGTGGCGCTGGCGCCCGGGGTGAACGGGCGCCAGCGCTGGGCGAGAATTCCTACCCCGGTGCGGGATCAGACGATAGTGTCCAGTGTCCCGCTCTTTGCTTGGGCGAGCAGGTCGCCGAACTGCTCGGCACTCATCCGAACCCGGGAGCCGAAGTCATCGGTGAGCACGATGCGCTGCTCGGGCGGGGCGGATTCGTCGACGAACAGCTGCGGGCAACCACAGCCACACTCACCGCAGAAGGTGGCGAGCGGCTGCAACGTATCGATCGTGGGCATGGCGAACCTCCGGTGTCTTTGCCTGACCAACCGAATGTACTTGCCTAGCTACAATTCGCGAGACCCCCTCATCAGGTGGCAACTGCAGGTAACTTCTCACCGCAAGTAACCGCTGATAACGAGCCCGGAGGACGCGATGGCTGAGTTGGCAGACCTGCTCACCGGCGCTACCGCCAGGCACGCGCTGGCGCTGCGGGATATCACCACGGTGTTCCGCATCCTGCGCGACGCCGGCGTGAGTCAGCTGCACATTGCGCGCGCCACCGGGCAGCGACAGCCGGAGGTCTCCGAGATCATCTCCGGCCGCCAGGTGCAGTCCGCCGCGCTGCTGGAACGGATCGCGGACGGGCTCGGAGTGCCGCGGGGCTGGATGGGCCTGGCGTACAACCCCGACCTCGGACCGGAGCCGGCGGTGTCCGACGATGCGACGAGCGCGGATGAGCGCAACGGCAACCTGCTCCGGCATGCCGCCACCCTGCTGTGCGGCAAACCCGTATTCGGTGCCGCGGATCCGGTCCGCGTCGAGCACGCCCCGACCCCGGTGCCGCGCCTGATCGGGTCCGCCGACATCGAGCAGGTGGCGATTACAACGAAGCAGCTCGACCAGCTCACCGGCGATCTCGGTGGCATCCCGATGGCCGACGCACTCACCGCGCACGCCCGCGCCAGCGAGGCGCTGCTGGGTGCCGCCATGCGCGAGCCGGTTCGGCAACGGCTACTGGTCGCGCTAGCCGATACGCACCGCGCCGCTGGGTGCGCGGCCGCGGATGCCGGGTTGCGCGACCTCGCCCGCCAGCATCACATACGAAGCATGGACTGTGCCGGGGCCGCGGGCGACCTGCTCAGGGCGGTGGTGAGCCTAGACAGCCTGGGGTGGATGGAGCTGGACGTTGAGCCGAATGAGGCGCTGAAGCTATTCCAGCTCGGCGCGGCGACCGCCCCGAGCCCGCTGCCCCGAGCGCTGGTCGAGTACCACGGCGCGTTGGCGTTAGGACTGCTCGGCCTGGCGGGCGAGGCCTTGGCCGCACTGCGTCGGGCCCGCGATACCTATCAGGCGGCCAGCGACGAACCCCGACCGTGGAAGTATTTCGCGATCGCACTGCCGCACGTCGAGGGCCGCACACACCTTGCACTCGGTCGCTTCGACAGCGCCGCGGCGGCCCTGGCTGCTGCGGGGCAAGGGGCGAGCCACATGGTGACGTGCGAGATGCACCACTTCGGCTATCTCGCGACCGCGCAGCTCCGAAGCGGTGAACTGCGATCTGGCCTGCATACGGCCGAGCGGGCGATCGGCCTGGCCAAGGGCCTCCGCTCGGTGTCGGTGCGGGATGGGCTCGCGCCGCTGCAGGAGGCCGCCGCGGCCCGGCGCGATTCGGCGTGTCGCGACCTGGCCCGGGAGCTGGCGACGCTGCGCAGCGCGGCATGACTCACGACGACATGCGCGCCGCCACAGCGGCGCTGTGGGAGTTGGCCGACTATTCCGGTCTCGCGCAGCTGCTCGATCCAGCGGCGGCCGCGCTGGTCGACACGGCCGCACCGGGGTCGGGCGATCGTGTTCTGGACGTCGCGGCCGGTACCGGCAACGTCGCGGTGCGCGCCGCCGCCCGCGGTGCGCGGGTCACGGCCTGTGACCTCACCCCGCGGATGGTGCAGCTTGGCCGGGAGCGCACCGGGCCCGGGGTGGCGTGGATCGAGGCCGACGTCGAGGACCTGCCGCTGCCCGACGCCACCGTGGACGTCGCACTCTCGGCCTTCGGCGTGATCTTCGCGCCCCGCCCCGAGGTGGCGCTGACGCAGCTGCGCCGGGTGCTGGTGCCCGGTGGGCGACTCGGCCTCACGGCGTGGACCGTCGACGGCTTCATCGCCGGGCGGGCCCGCATCGTCAGGGAGTTCGTGCCACCCGACCCTACTGCCCCCGACGTGCTGAGCTGGGGCGATGCTGAGGTGCTGGAACGCAGGTTCACCACCACCGGGTTCACCGGCGTGCGGATCGAACGCCGGTCGCTGCCCTGGCATTTCGATTCGCCCCAAGAGCTGACCGCGTTCCTTACCGCGCACTCGCCGGCGCACGTCGCCGCCAAGCAGGCGGCCGGTGATCGGGCCGATGAGATGGTCGCCGCGATCGAGCGGCACGCGTCACCCGACGGCGGCCCGGTGCGGCGTGAGGCGGAGTACCTGCTAGCGCAGGTACTCCGCGCGTGAGGCGGTGCTATAACACTGTTACGCACTCACGCGCGGAGCAGGTCGGGTATGGCCTGCTGGGCAACCGGCGGGGCGAACGCGCTGCCGCGCGCGGAGTCGGCTCCGATCTGACGCCACCAGTCCACCTGCTCCGCGCTGTCGATTCCGGCAACGACGACGGCGGTGCCGGTGCGGCGCATCAGAGGCACCAGGCCCGCCAAGGCGGAGCGCATCACCGAGTCGGGCTGCGCAGCCATGTGCACCAACCGGCCGGCCAGTTCCACCCCCTGCGCCGGCAGGGATTCCAGCAGGGCCAGGTTCCCGACCGCCTGGCCAAATCTGGTGAGCGTGGTGCGGACCCCGATGTCGGCCAGCGTGCCCACGTTGTCCTCCGCGTCGCCGTACCCCGCGACGACTACCTCCACCGGCATCCCGAGTTGGATGTCCTCCGGTCGGAGCTGGCTCGCCTTCAGAGCGCCGTGTACCACCGCCACCAGGTCGGGATCCTGGATCAGATGAGTGGTCAGGTCGACACACACCGGCGGCACTGCGAAGCCGAGCTGGTCACGCCAGTTGCGGAGCTGCTCGCAGGCCTGCCGCAGCATCCACGGTCCGATCGACAGGACCAGACCGGTCTGCTCGGCAAGCGCGACGCATTCCTCGTGCGTCACGACACCGCGCTCTGGATGGTCCCAGTGCAGCAAGGCCGCCAGCGCCACTATTCGGCCGGCGTCGGCCGCCGCGGGATCGAGCCGCACCATCGGCTGGTAGCACAGGGTGACCTGGCCGGTCTCCCACGCCTCGGGCATAGCGGTGGCCAGCGCATACCGGGCCCGCTGCTCGGCGTCGGCGGGTGGATCGTAAAGTCCCCACTGCCCACGCCCGGTTCGTTGGGCCCGGTGCAAGGTCGCCTCAGCGGCGCGGATCAGCTCCTTTGCGTCAGTCTCCCCCGCCGTGCGTCGCACGACGCCGACACAGGCCGAGACGGCCAGCCCGCGGCCGGCGAGGTAGACCGGTTCGGACAGCTCGGTGTTGATGCTCGCGGCGAGGGTGGCGGCAGTGGGGGTGATCGGCGATTCCTCGATGAGGATCGCGAACTCGTCGGCATCGAACCGGGCGACCATAGCGCGCTCTCCGGCGACCAGCGCCTGGAGCCGCCCAGCGACCGATCTCAGCAGTAGATCACCGACACCCTGACCGAGGCCGTCATTAACGACCCCGAAGCCATCCAAGTCGATCTTACAGAGCAGGACGGTGGCGCTGCGCTCACGCTCGAGCAGCGCTTCGAGGTGGATTGCGAAGTGCAGCCGGTTGGGAAGCCCGGTCAGCAGGTCATGCAGCGACTGGTGACGCACCCGCTGCTCGAGCAGCTGCCGGTCGGTGAAGTCCTCGACCATCGTGAGGTGGTGCGCCGGGCTGCCCGCCGCGTCGCGCAGCACCGTCACGGTCAGCGCGACCCAGGTGGTGTCCCCGTTCCCGGCGAGGAGCTTGACCCGGTTCTGGAAACGTTCCCGCTTGCCGTCGCGCAGCGCCTGATACGCGGCCTGCAGCAGTGCCGCGTCGTCGGGATGAAAGAGTTCGCTGACCTCGCGAACTGCGAGCTCAGCGGGCGAGTAGCGCAGTATTTCGGTCAGCGCACCGTTGGTCTGGGTGATGGTGCCGTCCAGCCGGCTGATCACCATGCCCACCGGGGCAGAGTCGAATACCTCCCGGAACCGGGCCTCGTCCTGAGCGAGGACGTGATGGCGTAGCGCGGTGGTATATCCGGAGACCAGCGCGCCGAGCAGGGACGCGACCTTGCCGGACAGCCTCTCGACGCTGCGCAGCTCATGTTGTTCGAGCAAGGCCTGCCCGAGGATCTCCACCGTGCGGCCCAGGCTCTGCGCACCGGTGAAGCCTCGCCCCGCGAGCCGGCTGCCGATCTCCATCCCAGGCTGCGAGGAGAACTCCGCCTGCCCGAGTGCATCAATCAGGCGGTCGAGTAGGCCGCGAAGGAAGGCGTCAATCTCCTCAGCCGGTGTTGACTGGTCTGTGGTCGAGCTGATTCCGTCCGACCAGGCACGGATCAGCTCCGTCCGCGAGAAAGGGTCAATCACCGCCCACTCCCTCGGACTCTTCCCGAATAGCCGTCGAGCTTATCTCCATCTTACAGCCCAGCTCGTTACCGAACGTTACCGCGCTGACGCTGATGTTGCGCAGACCGGGCGCGGATCGACGCTACCAGCGCACGTACTCTGCCCACTTGTGCGAGTCCTCGTCATCGGCGCCGGCGCCCGCGAGCACGCCCTCGTGCTGGCCCTGTCCAGCGACCCGTCGGTCACCGCGCTGGCCTGCGCGCCGGGTAATGCCGGCACCGCGGCGCTCACCCAGCAGCACGCTGTGGACGTCACCGATCCGGCGGCGATCGCACAACTGGCGACGTCCTGGTCGGCCGACCTGGTGGTGATCGGCCCCGAGGGGCCGCTGGTGGCCGGCGCCGCCGACGCGGTGCGCGCGGCCGGGATCGCCTGCTTCGGCCCGTCCGCCGGCGCGGCGCAGATCGAGGGATCCAAAGCGTTCGCCAAGGACGTGATGGCCGTCGCGGGGGTGCCCACCGCGCGCAACGAACTGGTGGATAACCCGGCCCGGCTGGACGCTGCGCTGCACCACTTCGGACCGCCATGGGTGGTCAAGGATGACCGGCCGGCCGCCGGCAAGGGGGTGGTGGTCACCGGGGACCTGGAGGTGGCCAGGGTGTACGCGCTGACCCTGCTCGACAGCGGCCATCCGGTGCTGCTGGAGTCCTACCTGGACGGTCCGGAGGTCTCGCTGTTCTGCCTGGTCGATTCCAGTGCTGTGGTGCCGCTACTGCCCGCCCAGGACTTCAAGCGGGTCGGCGAAGGGGACGTCGGTCCGAACACCGGCGGGATGGGTGCCTATGCCCCGCTGCCCTGGGCTCCGGAATCGCTGGCCACCGATGTCGTGGCGCGGATCGTGCAGCCGGTGGTCGATGAATTGGGCCGGCGCGGCAGGGAATCGTTCGGGGGTTTCTCCGGGTTGCTCTATGCCGGGCTGGCCCTCACCGCGGACGGCCCGCAGGTGATCGAGTTCAACTGCCGCTTCGGCGACCCGGAAACCCAGGCCGTGTTGGCGCTGCTGCGCACACCGCTGGCCGGGCTGCTCCATGCCACCGCTACGGGTGTGTTGTCCCGGCAGCCGCCGCTGCGCTGGGATCCGGGAGCGGCGGTAGCCGTCGTGGTGGCCGCCGAAGGATATCCCAGCATCCCGCGAACCGGAGACGTGATCACCGGGGCGAATGGTGCGGGGGTGTTGCACGCGGGAACCCGCCGCCGCGACGACGGCGCCGTCGTGTCGGCCGGTGGCCGGGTGCTCACCGTAGTGGGAACGGGCGTGGATCTCACCGCCGCGCGCGCGCAGGCCTACCAGCGCGTCGAACAGGTGCATCTACCGGGTGCGCATTACCGCAGCGATATCGGTCTGCGCGCGACGCGCCGAGAGTCTTGGGCTCCTGGTGAGGGGGTGACGCGATAGCCTCCCGGACGATCACTGCGGAAGAAGTGGAGGCCGAGCAAGACGATGGTCATATGCGACCGCCAAGGCGACGAACTGCTGCTGTCGCTGTCGCCGGAAGGCGTCCGCTTCCTACGCGAACAGTGGTCATGGCTGCGCGAACTAGTGCGCTGGCAGCTCGGCGGTTGCACCGAAGATCCGCTGTCCCAGCTCACCGGGCTGCCAGTACCCACCGGCACAATCGACGGTCGGCTGGCCTACGTCGTGGACTACTGGTGCGGCACGGAGGAGAACGGCCCGGTCCGTAAGGTCTGGGAGGGCTGGGTCCTGCACGACCTGGAACACAGTCTGACCCGGGTGCTCGGTACGCTGCCCCGCCACGGCGGCGTGGTCCAGCTCCCTGGCCAGGGTTATCCGGCCGCTGCGGAGTGGGGCTGGATGCTGGAGACGCTGCACGTGGTGCTGGACGTTTCCGGTCGAGTGAGTACCCCGGGTGCACCGGAACGTATGCTGCCACCGGCGCCGTCGGCCCAGGACACCGAAAGCTACCGGCGCAGCCTTCGCTGGTTGGAGATGGTGCTCGACGCACTCGCCCAGGCCGGTCGAGCCGCCCCGGCCGCCTCCAGCGACTGACCCAGCCCGGTGTGTCGGGCTCTCATGCCCGGTGTGTCGGGCTCTCATGCCCGGTGTGTCGGGCTCTCATGCCCGGCGTACGCCATCGAGAAACATCAGGCAGGCGCTGACGGATCGTGCCCGGACCTGGCTCGTTCGATGGCGCGAGCGAAGACCGGAAACGACCGTTCCACCATCTCGCCGGTCGCCGTCAGCGAGATGCGGAAGTAGCCCGGCAGCTCGATGACATGACCGGGCAGGACGACCACTCCCTCCTCGGCGAGAAGCGCGCAAAAAGCGCGGTCATCGCCAAGTGGCGCCCGCGGCAGCAAATAGAACGTCCCCTCGGGAATGTCCACCTCGTAGCCCTGCTCCCGCAATACCGCCACCATCCGGTCGCGGCGGCGCTCGATCGCCGCAACGTCGATGAGAAGGCCGTCGATATCGGGCAGGGCGTACTGCATGACCACGTCCGGCATCATCAGGCCGGCGGTAAAGACGTTGAGCAGTGCGCTGCGCACGACCTCGGCCTCCGGCAGGCTGGGCGCCAAAGCCAGGAAACCGAGCCGTTGCCCCGGTGCCAGCGCACTCTTGCTGTAGGTGTGGGCGAGCATCGAATACGGATGGAAGAGGCCGGGGCTGGGGAAGCTGCGCCCGTCGAAGAGGATGCGACTGTACGCTTCATCAGAAATCACCCAAATGGGACGGCCATAACGCCCGGCCGTTTCGGCCAGCCCCGCTGCGAGACGCTGAAGGGCGGCGGCTGGGTAGATCCGTCCCGTGGGGTTGTGCGGGGTGTTGACGATGACGGCTCGGGTCTGTGGTCCCAGCGCCGCGACGATGGCGTCGACGTCCAGGTCGAAGGCCGGAGGTTCGAGCCGGACACGGACAGGCGTGGCGCCGCTGGCGAGGATCATCGCCTCGTAGAAGAACCACGGCGGGCTCAAGAAGACGACCTCGTCACCGGGGTCGACCACGGTGCTCAGCGCGAGTGCCACGGCTCCAGCGGCGCCACGGGTGAGGAACAGGTCCTCGGCAGCGAAATCCACGCCCAGCTCGGTGGTCAGTGAGGCTGCCGCTGCCCGGCGTGCGGGCTCGTGCATCAGACGGTAGGCAAACCAGTCGGTTGAGGTCGGAACGCTCCATCGCCGGAGCGCCTCGACGAAGCCGGGCAGGGTCGGCTCCTGCGGGTTGCCCGCCATGAAGTCGGCAATCACTGGCCGTGCCCGCTGGGCCGGTGATTGCGTCAGAGCCTCCACAAAGGGACGCAAGGCCCGCTGCACCGCTTCGACTTGCCGGGCGATCACCTGCTCGACCATATCGACCTCCTGCCGACCCCGTGGCTACCGAACCATCCTTCCTACCGCGTGAGCAGTGCCGGGCGACCCGATCAGCCGCACCCGGCGATCGGCGCCATGTGGATACATATCCGGTGGTCTCCGCGCGGACGGCGAACCTGCGATTCGACGGTTCATAGACGCCCCCACCACAATCGATAGGCTCGCCGCCAGAGCCGAGATCCGGCCCTGAACGGTGCGCACCAAAGCCCGACACACCGGGCATGGGCGCCGGACACGCCGGGGAGTGGGCAATGGCGTGCAACCATGTCCGGCCCGCGCTCCGTCGACACAGGTACTGGCACCGACCCTCGAGAGGTCCGAGTGGACCAACGCGACGAGCAGGAGTTCGCGGACTACTTCGCGGCCCGGCGCGATGCCGTGCGGCGAACCGCCTACCTGATCTGTGGCGACTGGCACCGCGCGGACGACCTCGCGCAGACCGCGTTCGTTGCGCTGCACCGGCGATGGTCCAAGGTTCGGGACAAGGGCGCCCTGGACGCCTACGTTCGACGCACGCTGGTGCGGGCTGCGATCGATGAGTCCCGCCGTCCGTGGCGGCGGGAGCACACCGCCGAGGTGCTACCCGAGGCCGCTTCAGGCGCAACCGGATCCGATGCGATAGGCGACTCGGTAGCTACCCGATCAGCGCTGGTCAACGGCCTACAGCGGGTGCCGCCCCGGCAGCGGGCCGTATTGGTGTTGCGGTTTCTCGAGGGCCAGTCGGTGGCGGCCGTGGCCGCCGCGCTGAAGTGCACCGAGGGGACTGTGAAGAGCCAGACGGCTCGCGGGCTGGACGCCCTGCGCACCGTGTTGGGTGCCGCGTTGGACGACCTGCGGCCCGCAGGTTGACGACGCCGAGGAGGTGGCAGTGCGGTGGATGAGCAGCGCTTAGGCCAGGCGTTCCGGGACGCGGTGGAGGAGCTGCCGCCCGCGTCCTTTGGGCACGACGACGTGGTGGCAGCATCTCGTCGCGCTACGACACGGCGACGCAGCATGCTCGCGGGCGGCACCCTGCTGGGCGTCGCGGCGCTGGGCGTCGCGGTGCTGGCCGGTGGACTGGTGGCCGGTGACCCAGGGCTGCCTACCACGGGAAACGCCGCGCTGGCGCCCGGCGGCCGGGAGGCCGATCCCGGCACACTGAGCACCCTCGACGCCCCGCGCTGCGGACCGATCGATGCCGAACTGGTGGCGGGCTTGAAGGCCTTGCTCGCCAACCGCGGCAGCGTGGCATCCGGCCCCGCCGGTGAGGTGCCCGAGCGGTGCCCGGCTGGATCACGGGCAGCTGCGGTGCCGGTGACCGGCGGGGTGCTGTATGTGCTGCTGATCCCGATGGCCGAGCCGGAGCCGGTGCAGCTCGCCAGACCGGACGGGTCTCGTCTGTCCTCCGTGACGCTGGAGGACGGACGCACGCTGGCGGTGATCTCGATGCCCGGCACGCCGGGGCAGCCGGCTCCGCTCGCCAACGAGGTTCCCGACCTGGCGCGGGAGCTGGCTGCCACCCTGTGAGTGCGAAACAGTGTTCCGGCCACGCGGCAACCGACAGAGCCACTCACAAGCAGCCGTAGGCTGCCTGCTGTGAACGTGCTCGCACGGCGCTATGCCTCTGGCGAGCTGGTCCGGCTGTGGTCACCGGAGCACAAGGTGGTGCTCGAGCGGCAGCTGTGGCTGGCGGTGCTGCGCGCCCAGGCTGATCTCGGCGTGCCCGTCGAGCGGCGGGTGCTCGACGACTACCGGCGGGTTGTGTCCATTGTGGATCTCGAATCGATCGCAGCACGGGAGCGGTTGAGCCGCCACGATGTCAAGGCTCGCATCGAGGAGTTCAACGCGCTGGCCGGTCACCAGGAGATCCACAAGGGGCTGACATCGCGGGACGTCACCGAGAACGTCGAGCAGCTGCAGGTACACCGTTCGCTGAGCCACGTGCGGGACCGCTGTGTTGCGCTGCTCGCCCGCCTCGCGAGCCGCGCCACCGAACACGCCGAGCTGGTGCTGACCGGGCGCAGCCACAACGTCGCGGCCCAGGCCACCACACTGGGCAAGCGCTTCGCCAATGCGGCCGACGAGCTGCTGGTCGCCTTCGCCCGGCTCGAGGAGCTGCTGGCGCGCTACCCCCTGCGCGGCATCAAGGGGCCGATGGGCACCGCCCAGGACATGCTTGATCTCCTCGGCGGTGACCTGTCCGCACTGGCGCAGTTGGAACAGCGGGTGGCCGAGCACCTGGGATTGCACCGGGTGCTGACCAGCGTCGGGCAGGTCTATCCCCGATCCCTGGACCACGAGGTCGCCAGCACCCTGGTGCAGTTGGCCGCCGCGCCGTCGTCGCTGGCGACCACGATCCGGCTGATGGCCGGTCACGAACTGGTGACCGAGGGATTCCAGCCCGGCCAGGTCGGGTCCAGCGCCATGCCGCACAAGATGAACACCCGCTCCTGCGAACGCGTCAATGGCCTGGCCGTGGTGCTGCGCGGCTACGCCTCGATGCTGGCCGAGCTGTCCGGTGCGCAGTGGAACGAGGGCGATGTGTCGGACTCGGTGGTGCGCCGGGTCGCGCTGCCGGACGCGTTCTTCGCCTTCGACGGGCTGGTCGAGACCTTCCTCACCGTGCTCGACGAGTTCGGTGCCTACCCCGCGGTGATCGAGCGGGAATTGGAACGGTATCTACCGTTCCTGGCCACCACGAAGGTGTTGGTCGCCGCGGTGCGCGCCGGGGTGGGTCGGGAGACCGCGCACGAGGTGCTCAGGGAACATGCCGTCGCCGTCGCGCTGGCGATGCGGGTCAAGGGCGCCGACAACGACCTGCTCGACCGGCTCGCCGACGACGACAGGCTGCCACTGGACCGGGCCGATCTGGACGCGCTGCTCACTGACCGCCTGCCCTTCACCGGGTCCGCCGCCGGGCAGATCGCCGCGGTCGTCGCCGAGGTCGAGAGCGTCGTCGCCCGATACCCCGAAGCCGCCACCTACCACCCCGCCGCGATCCTGTGAGGTTGAGTGATGAAGGAGGGCACCGCATGAGCCGGCCGGACACCGCGCTGGCCTGGGCCGCCGACGGGCAGGCGCTGTTCGAGCGGGCCGTCGCGGAGTGCAGCGACCTGCGCGGACCGTCCCGGCTACCCGGGTGGACCCGCGGCCATGTGGTCACCCACGTCGCCCGCAACGCCGAGGGCCTGGTGCGGCTGCTGGCCTGGGCACGGACTGGGATCGAGACGCCGATGTACCCGTCGATCCAGGCCCGCGCAGCAGACATCGAAGCCGGCGCGGGTCGACCGCAGGCCGATCAGCTCGATGATCTCCGCAGCACCGCAGCCGCGTTCGCCGCAGCCGCCCAGGAGCTGTCCCCGAAGCACTGGGAGGCCACTGTGGGCACCCGGCATGGCCCGATCCCGGCCTCGACCGTCCCGTGGATGCGGGTGCGCGAGGTGTGGTTACACCTGGTGGACCTCAACGTCGGGATTGAGCTCGACGTGCTACCCGGGGACATCGCCACCGCGCTGGTCCGCGACGTTGCGGGCTGGATGGAAACCCGGGTGCCGGTCCGGATCGAGGTGCAATTACCCGGCGGCGAACCGGTCACTTTCGGCCCCGCGACCAGCGCCCCGGTGCCGGTCTCCGGGCCGATCCAGGAATTGGCCGGCTGGCTCACCGGCCGCTCTCCCGGAGACCGCCTTATCGCACCCGAAGGGCTGCCCGAACTTCCCCGTTGGCTGTAATCCGCCCCGGGAGCGCATTCGCCGTCAGACGACATCACCGGTGCGGGCCGCGCACTCAGGCACGACTACGAGCACGGTGATGTTGTCGGTGCCGCCTGCCTCGTTGGCCGCTTCGATGAGGGCGCGGCAGGCATGGTGCGGGTCCGGGCAGCCGTTGAGGATCATCCGTATCCGGGCGTCGTCGAGCATGCCGGTGAGACCGTCGCTGCACAGCAGCAACCGGTCGGCGGCCTGCAGGGTGATGCGGCGCACGTCGGGCAAGACCTCACCGATCATGCCGATGTGGCGGGTGAGCTGACCGCGGGCGGGGTGGTCGGCGGCCTGCTGGCCGGTGATCGCGCCGGCGTCGACGAGTGCTTGGGCCAGCGAGTGGTCGCGGGTCAGCCGGTGCAGATTGTGGTCTCGCCACAGGTAGGCACGGCTGTCGCCGACATGGGCGATCAGCGTGGTGGCTTGGCTCACCAGCGCGACGACGGCGGTGGCGCCCATCCCCGCCAGCCGCGGCGTGTCCTGGCTGCCTTCGCGCAGGCCAGCGCTGAGTTCGGCGAGCACCGTACACAGCCGCTGCGTTGCGTCCGGGGTGGCGACGTCCGGGGGGGCACCGAGGTGGGTGGCCACCAGCGTGGGCAGGGTTGCGACGACGACCGCGGAGGCCACCTCGCCCGCGGGCCGACCACCCATGCCGTCGGACACGGTGAACAGCCCGAGGTCGACGTCGACGCTCCAGCGGTCCTCATTGCGCTTGCGCACCCGGCCGCGATCGCTGAGGCCCGCCCAGCGCAGCGCCGTCACGGTGTGTCCTGCAGTGCACGCTTGAGCGCGTCGGCCTTCAACGCTGTCAGCTCAACACATGCCAGGCAGACGGCTCCTCGCCCGGTGCGCGGCGTGAGATCGTCACTTCTTCAGAGCACGGAATGTGGAGGTGATCTTGTCGAACGTCGGCGCGGAAGTGGGGAACTGATCCTTGGGAAGGGTCTGGAAGACGAGACTGATCATCGTCTTGCCGTTGAACAGGAAGTAGTGGGAGTGCGCGCCCTCCTGCCCGGTGGGGGGGTCTTTGAAGGAGTAGAAGTAGAAGAAGCCGGGCAGCCCGCCCAGCTCGATCTGCTTCGGTTCGGTGACCATCTGAACCGTCTGGTTGGAGCTCACGATCTGATCCGTCAACTGCTTGGCAGCCGGGAGCTGCTCTGGCCCTACCGGTGCCTGCAGCTCCAGGGAACGGACCAGGAAGGAGTCCTGCGTGCCTTGGGACACGAGCAGGAGGACCTGGGGGTCGTTGACGTTCAGTTTGGACCACGAGGTCGGATAGGCCAGCTCGAAACCGGCCTGCTCACTGCGGAACGCGGTGAAGTCGGCCGGTTTGGCGTTGGTCGGCGAGTTCGCCGAGGCATTCGTCGCTTTCGCTGGTTCCTCGGGGGTCACGATCCCCCGTCCGACGACCACACCGGAGGCGAGCCCGGCCACCAGCAGCACCCCGATGACGATGGCCAACGCCCGTCTCCGGCGTATGGCGTCCCACAGTTTTGTCATGGTGCCCACTTCCATCAGATCGTAAGCGTATGTTCACTGTGTGTGAACCGCCCCGGTTACATCTCGGAGGCTCTGGGTCACGGAGAGCAGCATGCTACTGGCGGCCCGTCACCGGGGTGCGCGCACCCCGGTACTGACCTCGACTCGGTCGCGGCCACCATGGGAGTCGTCGGCCACCGCTCCGGCGTCTCGTGTTGGAGCCGGCGGGCGCCGGCCATACCAGCCGGCCACGCGGAGTGACCGATTGCTTACCACCTGTCTAGTTGCGCCAGCCCATATCCGATAGAGTGATCGCGCGGCCAGCGAGCGAACCGCGGACCGCCGCGTAACGAAGGTCTGCCAGGGATGTTAGGTGGGTAGGGCCACCGAGTCTTCGGAGGTCTGCGCGCCTCATCGGTGAGTCGTCGGTGTCGAGGGAAAGGGACGGGACATGTCGGTTGATCCAGAAAACAAGTTCGGGATCAAGATCCAGAGCAGGGGGCAAGGCAAGACGCTGGAGCAGAAGTTTGCGATCCTCGCCGGCGCTGTCTACGTCACGATCGGGGTGATCGGGTTCTTCTACACGGGCTTCACCAGAGTGACGGAGATGACGAGCGAGGCACTGTTCGGGATCTTCCTGCTGAACCCGTTCCACAACATCGTGCACCTCGCCGTCGGCTTGATCTGGCTCGGGGCGGCATTCACGCTGACGCCGGTCGGGACGGAGGGCGTCAACTTCGCCATCGGCGGTTTCTACGCGCTGGCCGCCATCCTCGGCTTCCTGGGCTACCTCAGCCTGGTGTCCATCCCGGCCGGTAATGACCCGGACAACTACCTGCACCTCTTCTCTGCTCTGATCACGCTGGTGTTCGGTTCCGGCATCCTGAGCGCCATGGGATCCGGCCGTCGATCCAGCGTCAACGCCTAGGTTGGGGATCTAAGGCCGCGTGCCCTGCGTCCGGCAGGCACGCGGCCTAGATTGCGTAAGGCCATACGGTGAGCGCGTAGCTGCCGAACCACGCGCCGAAGGCGGTCAGCGCGGCGAGCGTGAGGACCACCAGAGCCGTTCGCCGCCGGGCCAGGCCGATCGCCACGGGCAACAGCAGCACGAAGGCCGGAAGCAGCAAGCGTGCCTTGGAGTTCATCACCCCGTTGGCGCCGAGGTTCACCGCGAGCACCATCGCTGCGTACACCAGCAGCGGCCATGCCGGGGTGCCCCGCCAGTCCAGCACGCACAGCACTAACAGCACCAGTGCGACCGCCAGCAGCCACACCGTGGTCACCTCCAGCACCGAGGGCGCGGTGGTGAGCACCTTCCCGGTAAAGCGCAGGGTGGCGCGCCCGCCATCGAACCTGGACTCCCAGCCCTGCCACTGCAGTGCGAACCACCCGTCCCAGCGGCCGGTGCGGGCGGCGACGAAGGCGAGGTAGCCGACCAGCCCGCTAGGGGCGAGCGCGGCGGCCGCCCACGGGCGCCAACCCTCCCGGTCGCGCAACACCGCGACCAGCGCCGCGGCCACCACAGCGGCGACCAACGCCGCGGCCGTGGGACGCACCAGTCCCGCGGCCGCGCAACACACCCCGGTGAGCAACCATTGCCGACGCAGCAACCCGAGTAGGCACCAGACCGCCAGCGCGCAGAAAAGCGCCTCCGAATAAGTCATCGACAGCACGATCGACATCGGCGCTGCGGCGAACAGCGCGACCAGCACCAGCCCGGCTCTTCGGGACCCGTAGGGCACCGTCTCGGCGAGCCGCACCAGCCCGTAGGCGGCCACTACCCCGGCACCAGTGCTGACCACGAAAGCCGCTGCGGTCACCCCGATGCCGGACGCCCAGGACACCGCGGCGATCAGCGCTGGGTAGCCGGGGAAGAACGCCAGCGAAGTCTGCGGGGTGCGCACCCCGAACGCATCGACAAGACCGGCCGGTACCCCGCTGTAGCCCCCGGTGGCCAAGCCCAGAAACCAGGCACCGTCCCAGGAGGTCAGCGCGGTGCTGGTGGCGACCCCGGTGGCTGCGGACATCCAGGCGAGCACGAGCAGGCTGACTTGCCGGATAGTGAGGTACACCAGTGCCGGGGCGAGCAGGGCGCTGGCCCGGTGCACCCGACGCAGGGTGGGGGCGGATTGCCCGGATGTGGAGGTGGGGAGCACCGTGGATGCCACCCGTTCCTCCTACCCGTCTGTCCGTGCAGCTTTCCAGGTTAACGGTTGGTCGAGCCGGTCCTCGGTAGGGTGCGTGAACGAGGGGCGACGTCTGGAGGCTGCGGCCGCCCATCAAACAAGACCGACGCTGGAGGTCGGCGTGGCGCTCGTCGTCCAGAAATACGGCGGATCGTCGGTGGACAACGCCGAGCGGATCAAGAAGGTCGCCGAGCGCATCGTCGAGACGCGCAACGCCGGCAACGAAGTCGTCGTGGTGGTGTCGGCGATGGGTGACACCTCCGACGAGTTGCTCGAACTCGCCAGCCAGGTTTCGCCGGAACCGCACCAGCGTGAGCTGGACATGCTGCTCACCGCCGGCGAGCGGATCTCGAATGCGCTGGTCGCAATGGCGGTGCACGCCCTGGGCGTGGACGCACGCTCGTTCACCGGCTCGCAGGCCGGGGTGATCACCACCGGCGCGCACGGCAGGGCTCGCATCATCGACGTGACGCCGAGCAGGGTCCGCGACGCCCTGGACCAGGGCGCGGTGGCGCTGGTCGCCGGTTTCCAGGGAGTGGCGCAGGACACCAAGGACGTCACGACGTTGGGCCGGGGCGGCTCCGACGTCACCGCGGTCGCGCTGGCCACAGCGCTCGAAGCGGACGTCTGTGAGATCTACACCGACGTCGACGGCGTGTATTCCGCCGATCCCCGGATCGTGCCCAATGCCCGCAAGCTCGACACCATCACCTATGACGACATGCTGGAGATGGCGGCGTGCGGAGCGAAAATACTCATGCCGCGTTGCGTGGAGTACGCCCGGCGCAACGACGTTGCAGTACACGTCCGGTCGTCGTATAGCCGCAACCGCGGCACGATGGTGTTCGGATCAGTGGAGGGTCTCACCGTGGAACAGGTCATGCTCACCGGCGTCGCACACGACCGCTCCGAGTCGAAGATCACCATCACCGGGGTACCCGACGAGCTCGGCAAGGCCGCCCACATCTTCCGGGTGATCGCCGATGCCGAGCTCAACATCGACATGGTGCTGCAGAACGTCTCGCACAGCGACACCGGCCGCACCGACATCACCTTCACCATGCCCAAGCTCGACGGGCCGATCGCGGTGAAGGCGCTGCGGGCGATGCAGTCGCAGATCGGCTTCGACGACATACTGTGTGACGACCGGATCGGCAAGGTGTCGCTGATCGGCGCGGGCATGCGCTCGCACCCGGGGGTCACCGCGCGGTTCTGCGAGGCGCTCGCCCAGGCCGGGGTGAACATCGAGACCATCAACACCTCGGAGATCCGGATCTCCGTGCTGGTCCGCTCCGAGCACCTGGACGCTGCGGTGCGCGCGATCCACGAGGCGTTCGAACTGGGCGGCGACGAGCAGGCGGTCGTCTACGCCGGGACCGGCCGGTAATGGCCGACCCGGGTGCGGGTGTCCCGCAAGACACCGGTGCGGGTGTCCCGCAAGACACCGGTGCGGGTGTCCCGCAAGACACCGGTGCGGGTGTCCCGCAAGACACCGGTGCGGGTGTCCCGCAAGACACCGGTGCACCCACTCTCGCCATTGTCGGGGCGACCGGTGCCGTCGGCACCGTCATGATCGATATCATCAACTCGCGGCCATCGGTGCCCTGGGTTGACATCCGGTTGATCGCCTCGGCCCGTTCGGCCGGCAAGAAGATCACCGTGCAGGGCAAGCAGCGGGTTGTCGTCGAACTTACCCCGGAGGCGTTCGACGGTGTGGACATCGCGATGTTCGACGTCCCCGACGAGATCTCGAAGCAGTGGGCCCCGGTCGCCGTGGCGCGGGGCGCGGTCGTGGTGGACAATTCCGGTGCGTTCCGGATGGACCCCGATGTGCCGCTGGTCGTCCCGGAATGCAACGCTGCGGCAGCTGCCCGCAGGCCGAAGGGGATCGTGTCCAACCCCAACTGCACGACGCTGTCGATGATGGCCGCGCTGGGTGCACTGCACCGCGAGTTCGGACTCACCGAACTGGTGGTGGCCAGCTACCAGGCCGCCTCTGGCGCTGGTCGCCACGGTGTGGATCGGTTGCACGCCGAGCTCGCCGCGGTAGCCGGCAAGGGGGTCGGGGTGTTCAGCGGGGACGTTGCCGAGACGCTGGCCGCGGCGGGCTTACCCGAGCGGTCGCCCTTCCCGGCACCGCTGGCCATGAACGTGGTGCCGTGGGCGGGATCGCTGTCCGACGACGGCTGGACCTCCGAGGAGCTCAAGGTCCGCAACGAGTCCCGCAAGATCCTCGGCATCCCGAGCCTCAAGGTGTCCGCAACCTGCGTGCGGGTTCCGGTGATCACCACCCACTCCCTCGCGATACACGCAGTGTTCGCCCAACCGGTCACCGTCGATCAAGCCCGGAAGGTGTTCGACGCACAGCCGACCATCGTGCTGGCCGACGATCCGGCCGGTGGGATATGGCCGACCCCAGCAGCAGTGGTCGGTAAAGACCCGACCTACGTCGGCCGCATTCGCCAGGCCCTGGACTTCGCGAACACGCTGGATTTCTTCGTCTGCGGAGACAACCTGCGCAAAGGCGCGGCGCTCAACACCTACGAGATTGCCGAGACGCTCGTGAGCGGGCGGCTCATCGGGCGGTGATGACCAGGTCTAACGTGTCGCGGGCGCGAGACCAGTCGGCGCTCGCACCCGAACCGGGCGGACAACTCAGGCGAATACCGAGGCGGGCATCTCGGTGCTGATCGGGGGGTGTGGTCGAGGTGAGCGCACTGAGCATGATGCGCCGGATGGCCGTCGCGACGTCGGCGCTGGTGCTGGCAGTCGGGTGCGCAGGTGGAGCGCAGCCGGCGACGTCGGAGCCGGCTCAGCACCACGCGGAGAACGCGGGCCAGCCGGCCGGGCTCACCGGCCAGCAGCCCGCGCAGACCCGAGAAAAGACCATCTCGGTGCGGATCAGCGATGGCAAGGTGGAAGGGGTGCCGGCCCGAGTCGAGGTGGATCGGGGCACCCAGGTACGCATTGACGTGACCAGCGACCGGAGCGATGAGCTGCACATTCATGGTTACGACAAGACCGTGCCACTGACCCCGGGCAGCCCGGCCGTCGCGCAGTTCGTGGCCGACCTCCCGGGAGTGTTCGAAGTCGAAACCCATGACAGCGGGGTGCTGCTGTTCCAGCTCGTGGTACGCGGATGAGTAGACCATTGCTCTGGTCCCGGGAGGGGACGCGAGGGCCAGCGCACGCCATTGCGCTGGTCGCGCTGGCCGCGGTGCTGGCGGTCCTGTTCGCACTGATAAATCCGGCTCCGGCCGCAGCGCACATCGCCGGGAGCGGTGGGTCGCCCAGCAACTATCGGACCGTGGTGACCGCAATCCGGCCAGCGCTACCGTCCGTGGCGGTGACCGTCGGACCCGGCGGGCAGTGGGTGCGCGTCACCAACCAGGGCGCGGCGGATATCTTGATCCTCGGCTACCGCGGTGAGCCGTTTCTGTGGTTGTCCCAGAACCGGGTGCAGGTCAATGAGCTCAGCAGCACCGCGGCGGAGACCGGGCAGACCCGGGGCAGCCCGGCGTCCCAGGATCCGGCGGCGCAGGATCCGGCGACCGGACCGAGGTGGGTTCAGCTGCGCGAAGGAGACAGCGCCACCTGGTCCGACGCCCGGGTCGATCCGCCGCCGGAGTCGCAACGGGAGTCCGAATTCTGGCAGCTGCCGCTGGTCGTGGACGGGCAGCAGGTCACCGTCCTTGGCACTCGGGAGCTGATACCGCCGCCGTCGCCGTGGCCATGGATGGCGGCCCTCGGGTTGCTCGCCGCCGCGGTAGCGGCCATCGGGTGGATGCGGAACTGGCACCGGCCGATGGCCGCCGTTATCGCCGGGGGAATCCTGGCCTTTGTGCTGCACCTGATCGGCACCGGATTCGCTCCGCAACAAGGTGGGCCGGTATTCGGTTGGGTCGGCGTCGGCGCGGTGAGCGCATTCAGCGTGCTGATCGGCGCTGTTGCCGTGGTCAGCACGTTACGCAGAAGTGAATCAGCACCCGACCGGGTCATCACGGTCGGGATCATGGTGCTGCTGCTGGCGGCCACAGATATCAGCGTGCTGTGGTACTCCCAGCTGCCCTTCGCTGGCCCGGCCGTGCTGGACCGTGGCTTGACTGTCGTCACCTACGCCACCGCGCTGGGGTTGCTCGTTGCCGGAGCGCGTCTGATCCGCGAGCGGAAGTCGGGCAGCACCCGGTCGGGGAGAGTCAGCCCTTGACGCCTGACTTCCTCGCGCACGGGATCGGGGGGCGACAGGACCTGCCGTTGCCGCTGGATCTGCTGGTGCAGGGGGCCGTCTTGGCATTGCTGGCCTCGTTCTTCGGGCTGGGTGTGCTGTGGCGATCACCACGGTTGCGGGCGGGGGCAGCGGGGCGGGCGGTGCCGCTGCCGATCCAGCGGCTCGTGGACAGCACCGGGCTCCGGTGGCTGCTGCGCCTGCTCGGCCTCGCCGGCACGGCCTACGTCGTCGCGACCGCAGTGCTGGTACCCGATGACGGGAGCAACCCGCTGCCCTACGCGGTGTATGTGCTGTTCTGGGTGGGGATTGTTCCCCTGTCACTGCTGTTCGGCCCGGTGTGGCGGCTGGTCAACCCGCTGCGCACGATTCACTTACTGCTCGCCGCCGTCACCCGGATTCCCGCCGACCGGGGCCTGCTGCCGTTGCCCCCGTGGCTCGGCTACTGGCCGGCTGCGCTGTCGCTGCTCAGCTTCGTGTGGCTGGAGCTGGCCGCCCCGGACCGCGCCGCGGTCACCGTGCTGCTGCTGTATTTCACCATCTACGCCGCCGTCCATCTCACCGCAGCTGTGCTCTTCGGCCACCGCTGGTTCGCCACCGGCGACGGGTTCGAGGCCTACTCCACACTGGTCGCCACGATGGCGCCGTTCGGGCGACGTGACGACGGTCGTCTGGTGCTTCGCAACCCGCTCGACGGGGTCGCCACATTTGGGCCCGCACCAGGCGTCGTGGCCCTGATCGCGGTGCTGCTGGGCTCCACCTTCTTCGACAGCATCTCCGGTTCGGCGGACTGGACCCGCACCGTCCAGTCGCTGCCGGTCCCGGCCACGCTGATCTCCACCGCGGGATTGCTTGCAATGATCGCCATTGTGGCCATCACCTTTCTCGGCGCGACCCTGCTGGCCGGTCGTGTCGGTCACCGCGGTCGAAAACCGGTTCCCGGTCTGCTCGCACACACCGTGATCCCCATCGTTGTGGGTTACGTCATCGCGCACTACTTCTCTTTGCTGCTCTTTCAGGGACAGCAGGCCATCGTCCTGCTCTCCGATCCGGTGGGTACCAGTGCGGAGATTTCCGGCGCCGTCAACTACGGCCTGATCACGGCGACCGGTATCGCTTTGGTCCAGGTAATCGCTGTCGTCATCGGGCACATCCTCGCGGTCATCAGCGCCCATGATCGCTCGGTTGCGCTGTTCCCCCAGGCCGACGCCGTCGTCGGCCAACTCCCCCTGATGATCCTGATGGTCGGCTACACGGTCGGCGGCCTCACCCTGCTGTTCGCCGCCTGACCCGTAAGTGGCGATGTGACTTATAGCCCGCATCGCCACTCACCGGTGGCTGGTCCACGAGCACGGCGGCTATCGCGATTCGCTTCGAATGGCGCGTTGTGGTGCACCACGTGCGGACACACCGTGCACCACGTGCGGACACACCGTGCAGCACGTGCGGACACACCGTGCAGCACGTACGGACACGCCGGGCAGCTGGGGTTAGCGCAGCTCGTGGGTGCCGTTGGGGAGGCGGCGGGTGATGCCGCGGCGGGCGAGCAGCCCCATGATCGGGACGGCGACGCGGCGGGTGGTGTCCAGGGCCTGGCGGGCCTGGCTGAGGGTGAACGGGCTGGGCAGGGCCCGCAACCGCTCGGTGGCGTCATCGTCGGCACCGGGAGCGAGGTAGATCCCATCGGCGATCTTGATCAGCTCGTCGGCGCGCACCGCGGCGGCGAGCTCTTTGGTCCCCAGCCCGAGCTCGGCGAGCCGGTGCACCTCGGGCGCGGCGAAGGGCCGCTGCGCGAGCTCGGCGCGAACCTCAGCGATGGCGCTGCGAACTGTCTCAGGCAGCCCGGTGGTCGGCCCGCCGAGGTGCACCCGCCCGTCGGCGAGCGTCAACTGCGAGCCGAGCAGCAATTCGACCAACCGCGCGTCGGGCATTGCGGTGACCTGCCGGGCGGTCTCCAGGGGCATTCCCGGCTCGAGCGGGTTCGCGGCGGCGTGCTCAGCCACTGCGGCGGCGAGCCGGTCGGCCCGCTGCTCCAACAGGGCGGGGTCGAGCAGCCAGCCACCCGCCTGGGTGGCCCCATCCGGTGGCAGCGCACCCATCGCGATCAGCTCGTCGCGCCGCACCAGCCCGCGGCGGCGCAGCTCAGCGGCCCCGTCCGGGACACCGTCCATCGTGGACAGCTCGGCGGCGCGGGAGGTGGCCGCCCCGCGACGACGCAGCGCGGGCGGCGCGACATCCAGCACGGTGACCCCGGCAGGGATGCTGCGTGGTCCTCGGATGCCTGGATCGCGAACCAGCGCGCGGTCCCCGATCCGCAGCGGTAACGGTTGCGCCAGGCCCAGCCGCGCGGTGTCCACACCGAGGGGACGGACCCGTGCGGACACCGCGGCCGTGCCGGCGTGCAGCACCACCTGCCGGGGCAGCTCGTCGGCCGCAGCGCCCGCCAGCCGGACGTCGACGGTGCGGGTGGCCAGCCACATCCCTGGGGTGAGCAGAGCATGACCGCGGCGCACGGCGGTCAACGGCAGCCCGCGCAGGTTGACCGCCACCCGGGCCACCGCGGGCGCGGACTCGACAGGTGCGCCCAGCGACTGCAGCCCCCGCACGCTCACTCGCCGTCCCCCCGGGGCCAGCACCAGCTGGTCCCCGAGGTGGATCGTCCCGCCGGCCAACGTGCCGGTGACCACGGTGCCTGCACCGCGGATCGTGAACGCCCGATCCACCCACAACCGCACGTCGGCCGTGACATCCGGCGCGGGCAGCCCGGCAACCAGCTCGCCCAACGCGGCGCGCAGGGTGTCCAGACCGGCCCCAGTGACACCGGAGACGCAGACCGCGGCAACCCGGCCCAGCGACGAACTAGCCAAGTGCTCCAGTGCTTCCTCGCAGGCCAGCTCCGGGTCCATCAGGTCACTGCGGGTCACTACCAGCAGGCCATGCCGGACGTCCAGCGCGTGCAGTGCCTCCAGGTGTTCCCGGGACTGCGGCATCCAGCCCTCGTCAGCCGCGACCACGAACATGACGGCGGGAACCGGGCCGACGCCGGCGAGCATGTTCGGCACGAACCGCTCGTGCCCGGGCACATCGACGAATGCCACCGTCGACCCGGTGGGCAGCGTCGTCCAGGCGAACCCGAGATCGATGGTCATGCCCCGCCGGCGCTCCTCCGCCCAGCGGTCGGGCTCCATCCCGGTCAGCGCCCGGACCAGGGTGGACTTACCGTGATCGACGTGGCCGGCAGTGGCTACGACGTGCATGCCAGTACAGCGTCGCGCAGCGCGGTGTCCTGCTCAGCAGGCAGCGCGCGCAGGTCGAGCAGGCAGCGGCCACGCTCGATCCGGCCGAGCACCGCAGGGGTGCCTAACCGCAGCCGCCCAGCCAACCCCTCCGGCAGGCTGACCGCGGCGCTGTCCAGCACTACCCCCGGAGCGCCACCGCCTCCCACCGTCGCCTGCGACGCCACCGCCGTCGCATCCACCCCGTGCGCGGTGAGCGCAGCCGCGATCGCCACCGCCCGCCGGTGCAACGAGCCAGGGTCTGCTGCCAGCGCCTGGGCGGTGGGGGTCGCAGGCCCGCGCAGGGTGGCCTCCAGTGCGGCGAGAGTGAGCTTGTCCACGCGCAACGCCCGGGCCAGCGGGTGCCGGCGCAGCCGGGTCACCAGTTGCTCGGACCCCAGCAGCAGCCCGGCCTGCGGACCGCCGAGCAGCTTGTCACCGCTGGCCGTGACCAGATCGGCGCCCTGGGCCAGCGTGGTTGCGGCGTCGGGTTCGTCGGGCAGTGCGGGGTGCGGCGCGAGCAGTCCTGAGCCGATGTCAACGACCACCGGCACGCCCAGCCCGGTCAGATGGGCTACCGGAACCGACGAGGTGAACCCGGTGATGCGGAAGTTTGACGGGTGCACCTTGAGCACGAACCCGGTCTGAGGCCCGATCACCGCGGCGTAGTCCTCGCGCTGGACCCGATTGGTGGTGCCGACCTCACACAGCCGGGCCCCGGTGGACACCAGCAGGTCAGGGATGCGGAACCCATCACCGATCTCCACCAGCTCACCGCGGGCCAGCACGATCTCCCGGCCGGCCGCCAGCGCGGTAGCGGCGAGGACCAGCGCTGCGGCACCGTTGTTCACCACGTGCACCCCAGCTGCCGTGGGTACCACCTCCGCCAGCACGCCCATCGCGCCCGCCCCGCGGTGGCCGCGCCCCCCGGTGGTCAGGTCGAGTTCGACGTCGGTGGTGCCGGCCGCGGCGCCCAGCGCTTCGATCGCCGCAGCGGACAACGGTGCCCGACCGAGGTTGGTGTGCAGCAGCACCCCGGTCGCGTTGAGCACCGGCCGCAGGGTCGTCGCAGTGTCCGGCAAGCTGGCCAGCACGTCACCAACGACACCGTCTGGCTGCAGCGCACCCTCGCGCACCCGCTGCTGGGCCGCAGCCACCGCCCGCTTCACCTGCGGGCGCCCGAGCCTTTCGGCGGCGGCCGCAATTGCCGGGTCGGCCAGCACCGCGTCGGTACGTGGGAC
>JBOHGH010000057.1:0-27634 GCA_050699975.1 Pseudonocardiaceae bacterium
CACCAGTGCTGCCCGCGCGGCTTCGGACAGCACTGCTGTCGAGTTCGGCAACGGCAGAGCGGTCGTGGTCACTGGTATTTCGACGCGACCGCGGTCGGGACCGTAGCGCAGCGTGTGGTCGCGAGGATTGGCGCGGTCATGGGGATGCTGGCGTAGCCGCGGATCACGCTGCCGGGGCGGCGCTGCAACGGGCCGGTCACCTGGAGCTGCGGCAACCGTTGGGTCAGGGCCTGCAGGGCGACCTCGGCTTCGAGACGGGCCAGTGGGGCGCCGAGGCAGTAGTGGATGCCGCTGGAGAAGGCCAGGTGTTCCGGCCCACCGTCGCGGGTGATGTCGAACCGGTCCGGGTCCGGGTAGGCCGACGGGTCCCGGTTGGCTGCGGCGAGCATCAGCACCACCTGGGTTCCCGGGCGCATGGTGCACCCGGCCAGTTCGACGGGCTCGTGCGGCGTCCGGACGGTGGCCTGCACGGAGGGGTCCCAGCGCAGGGTCTCCTCCACCGCCGCAGGCGCCCGGGTCGGGTCGTCGCGCAGCAGGTTCCACTGGTCGGGGTGCTGCGCCAGGGCGACGGTGGCGTTGCCGATCAGGTTGACCGTAGTCTCGAATCCGGCGATGAGCAGCAGCGTGCACGTGGCGACGAGCTCATCGAGGCTGAGTTGGTCGTCGGCCTGGCTGCGGTGAGCATGCTCAACACGTCGTCGCGGGGGTGGTGGCGGCGTTGGCGTTCGAGCTTGATGAACAACGCGGCGAGGTCGTCGCTGGCCGCGCGAAGATCCTCGGCTTGCCGCACCGAGAACACCCCGCCGAGCGATTGACCCACCACCGCGCCGATGCGGGCGAAGCGGTCCACATCGACATCGGGAACCCCCAGCAGCTTGGTGATCACTGTGATTGGTAGTGGTGCGGCGAAGTCACCGATCAGGTCGAAGGACCCGCGCCGGGCGGCGCGGTCGAGCAGGTCGTGGGCTATGGCCTCGATCTGGGACCGGTAGCCGCGGATCAGCTTGGGCCGAAACGCCGGCGCGACGAGGCGCCGCAACCGGGTGTGATCGGGTGGGTCCTGCTCGAGGAACGAGCCCGGTCCGCTGGGCACGGAGGTCAGCGGGTCGAAGTCGGCAGGACGGTTTCGCAGGTCACGCACCCGCAAGCGTGGGTCGCGCAGCAGTTGGCTGCACAGGGTGTGGGAGGTGACGACGTGCGCCCCGGTGCGGCTGCGGTAGGCAGGGCCCCGTCTGCGCATCCGCTCGTAGAGCGCGGACACGTCCTCCCGCGGCCCGGGCCGCAGGAACTGGCTGAGCAGGTCTCCGGACTGCGCCAACGCCCAGAGGGTCACCCGGCCGACGGCGATCCGCCCGGTCATGCGCACTCGGCGCAGAGTTTCGCGATCAATCGTGGGCATGTCAGGTCCTGTCAGGAGGTGGAGTAGCGACTCCTCGGGCCGGTGTCTCGATCCCGCCGAGCAGGGTGCGCATCACCAGCTCTGGTGCGGCGACCGGCGCGATCTGGCCCCGGGCGATCAGCGCCCACGCCGCGAAGATCAGTGAGTTCAGCGACGCGACGATCCATTCATCTGGCAGGTCTGCCCTGAGCACACCCTCGGCCTGGGCCCGACACACCAACGCCCGGACCGGCGCGTCGAGGGCCTCCACCCTGACGGCGAGCTCCGGCTCGGCGTCCAGCGAACGCTCCCGGCGCAGGAACGCCAGGCGAGGTCCCAGGGGTATCGCCGCCACGACGAGCCGGCGCAGCACCTCTGGCGCCTGCGTACCCGGCGCATCGTCGAGCCCCGCCTCCCGGTCGGCGCGCTCTAATAGATCCAGCGCGTCGTGCGCCAGCGCCACCATCAGGGCATGCCGGGTCGGATACAGCTTGTGCAGCGTGGTCCGACCGATCCCCGCCGCTGTCGCCACATCTGCCAGCGACGCCGTGGGATCCGCGACCAAGACCTCGGTGGCCGTCTGCAGCAACGACGGCCGGAGCCTCACTGCTCCGATATGAACACTCATGTTCACAACAGTACAGGCATGTTCGCTGCGGTGCCAGTGCTGGCCGGGCACGCGAAGCAGCGCAGCACCTGGGCGAGGTCGCGGATCGGCGTATGACACCGGCGTAGCCCTGTTCTCTGCGGCACGCTGTTCGCTTCATGCCGCACGCCGCCGCGGCGCATCAGCGACGGCAGCGCCGTCATGGCGTGCTGCGGCGGCTGCTGAACCGCGCCTGACCTGGCCTGCATCCATTAGCGACCCTACGACGAGTCAATAGGCCGAACGGGCGTATCGTCTGCGCTGCTCTGCAGCGGGTATGTCGCTACTGGTGAATCAAAGGAGTGTGAAGGCTTGTCATGAACATGATCATCGTCGTTGAAATCGTCATCGGAATTGTCGTACTCGTGGCCGCCGTACGGTTCGCTGTGCGGGACACTCGGCAGCGTCGCGGTGTTACCGGATCAGAGGACACCGGCGAGGCTCCGCCGGCGCGTGGCGGCGAGCGCGAGGTGCAGCAGCACCAGAGTGAGGCCGCCGATCCGCGCGAGGGTGACGAGGTCGCCGCGCTGAGTGCCCCGTCGACCGTCCCGGAGCCGCCAGACGCGCGCTAGCGTGCGTAGGTGCTGCGTCCGCTGATCCTGGCCGCCGCCGGCAGTCCGACCGTCCGGCGGTTCGTCGCCACCGCCCCGGTCAGCCGTTATCTGGTCAGCCGTTTCGTGGCCGGGGAGAGCACCGACCAGGCGGTGGCCGCGACCAATGCTCTGGTGGCCGGCGGCCTGGCGGTGACCCTGGACCACCTGGGGGAGGGTGTCGAAGATGAGGCCGGTGCGGAATCGGCCGTGGGCGCCTATCTCGAACTGCTGGACCGCTTGAGAGTCGACGGTCTGGCCGACCGGGCCGAGGTCAGCGTCAAGCTGTCCGCGGTGGGCCAGCGCCTCGACGAGGCGCTGGCGTTGCGCAACGCCTCCCGAATCTGCGCGGCCGCCGAGCATGCCGGCACCACCGTCACCTTGGATGCTGAGGACCACACCCTCACCGACTCCACTCTGCGGGTGCACGCGGAGCTACGCCGCACCTGGCCCGCTACCGGCGCGGTGCTGCAGGCCTACCTGCACCGGACGCTGGATGACTGCCGGGCGTTGGCGGTCGAAGGCTCCCGGGTCAGGCTGTGTAAGGGTGCCTACGCCGAACCTCCTGAGCTGGCCTTCGGGGCATCGCACGAGGTCGCGCGCAGCTTTGTGCATTGCGCCAATACCCTGCTCGCCGGACCGGGCTACCCGATGTTCGCCACCCACGACCCGCTGCTGATCGCCATCGTGGGTGAGCGAGCCCGCTGGTATGGGCGCCCACCGGCCAGTTTCGAGTACCAGATGCTCTACGGGGTGCGTCCGGCCGAGCAGCGGCGGCTGGCCGCGGGCGGAGATACCGTCCGGGTGTACGTGCCCTACGGCTCGGACTGGTACTCCTACCTCACCCGGCGGCTCGCCGAGCGACCCGAGAACCTGGCGTTCTTCCTCCGAGCGGTGCTGCGTTCTGGCTCCAGACTGCAGTAAGAGGGGGTCCGATTACTGCAGTCCGCATCCAGAACGCAGCTTTGTGCGGAGCTGTGGCAGCCTTCCGTCATGACCACGATCGCCATCCTGGGCGCCGGCAAGATCGGCGAGGCGTTGCTGTCCGGAATGCTCGCTGCCGGTCGTAGCCCGGATGACCTGATGTTCACCGAGCGCCACCCCGACCGGGCTGCCCTGCTTGAAAAGACCTACCGGATACGAGCGGTCGACACCGCCACCGCCGCGCGGAAGGCCGACGTCTTGGTCGTCGCGGTGAAGCCGCAGGACATCGACCCGTTGCTGGCTGAGCTCGCCGGGCTGATCGGCCCGAGCACTCTGATCGTGAGCTTGTGCGCGGGGCTGCCCACCACGCTCTACGAGCGTCGGCTTCCCGACGGTGTACCGGTCGTCCGGGTCATGCCCAACACCCCGATGCTGGTCGGCGAGGCGATGAGCGCGATGTCCGCGGGCCGCTTCGCCACCGACGCCCACCTGGCGCTGACCGAGGAACTGCTCGGCAGCGTGGGCAAGGTGGTCCGGGTGCCGGAGAGCCAGCAGGACGCCGTCACCGCACTGTCCGGTTCCGGGCCGGCCTACTTCTTCTACCTGGTTGAGGCGATGATCGACGCGGGGATCCTGCTCGGGCTGCCCCGGCCGATGGTGACCGAGCTGATCACCCAGTCCGCGGTCGGTGCGGCCCGGATGCTGCGCGAAACCGGTGAACATCCGGTGCTGCTGCGGGAGGCGGTGACCTCTCCCGGCGGAACGACGATCATGGCGATCCGGGAGCTGGAGCGCCATGGCGTGCGGGCTGCGTTGCTGGCCGCCATCGAGGCGGCACGGGAGCGGTCGGTCGAACTCGGACTCGCCCACCAGGACTGATGACCACCACTACTGACGATGGCAGTCGCACGAGCACCACCTGTCCCGCTACTCTCATCAGAACATGAGCGTCACGGACCGCGGGAGGGGAAGCCCAGCGGGCGTGACGTGGTGAGGACGCGATGACGCATGCCGACGAACGAGCAGGCCGGACCGGGCAAGGTGCAGTTCCTCACGGTCGCCGAGGTGGCCGCGATGATGCGCGTATCCAAGATGACGGTTTACCGGCTGGTGCACGCGGGTGAGCTGCCCGCGGTACGCGTCGGACGCTCCTTCCGGGTCCCGGAGGTGGCGGTGCACGGATACCTTGAGAACGCCTACTTCGATGCCGGGTGAGATCCGGCCGGCCGCACGTCGCCCATTCGGGCCGGAGTAATCTGAACCGCCGCCCACACCCGCAGCGCTGCCTGCCGGGCGTTTCCTACTGCATCCACGACCAGCGAGGAGGCCGAGTATGGGCTCGGTGATCAAGAAGCGCCGCAAGCGCATGTCCAAGAAGAAGCACCGCAAGTTGCTGCGTAAGACCCGGGTCCAGCGTCGCAAGCTGAACAAGTAGTTCAATCCGGCCACCAGCCTGATTCTGCAGCGGCGGCATCAGGCTGGCATCACACCGCGGCCCGCACCGACTCCCCCATCCCGACCACCCCAGCGCGCCCGTTGCATGGTGCGCCGTTGTCGTGCGTGACCTGGGAGCAGCGTGTTGCCGTCCACGGTCCTCGTCACCGGGGTACCCACCGGCATGTCCGGCTCCCCTGCACGGTGTGTCGGGCCCTAGTGCCCATGGACAGCGTGCACTGGAGCACGACACGCGGGACACCGGAGCACGACACGCGGGTTAGATGCGTGAGCGTCGCTGATGGGCGAGGCCCGCGGCGACTGCACCGGCCACCACGCCGACGCCCAGCACCGAGGGCACCCCGATTTTTGCGGCCTTGCGACCGGTTCGGAAATCTCGGATCTCCCAGCCACGTGCGCGGGCGGTCTCGCGAAGGTCGGGATCAGCATTCACCGCGACCGCAGTACCCACCAGCGAGAGCATCGGGATGTCGTTTGCTGAGTCGGAGTATGCGGTGCAGCGCTGCAGGTCGAGCCCCTCCTTGACGGCCAGCGCACGTACTGCCTGCGCCTTGGCCTCTCCGTGCAGGATTTCGCCCACCAGGAGGCCGGTGTACACCCCGTCGGCCGTCGTCTCTGCCACGGTACCCAGTGCTCCGGTGAGGCCGAGTCGGCGGGCCATGATCGTGGCCAGTTCCACTGGAGTCGCGGTGACCAGCCACACCCGCTGCCCGGCGTCGAGATGCATCTTCGCCATCGCCAGGGTCCCCGACCAGATCCGGTCGGCCATCAGCTCGTCGTAGATGTCCTCACCGAGCTCGACGACCAGTTTGGTGGGCCGGCCAGCCACGAACGACAGAGCCCGCTCGCGGCTGGTGCGGATTTGCTCGGGGCTGAGCTCCTTGCCGAACACCCGGAACTTCAGCTGGTGCCACCCAAACGATGCGATGGCCCCGCTGGTGAGCAACTTCCTGGCGGCCAGGCCACGGGCGAAGTAGAAGATCGACGCGCCCCTCATCATGGTGTTGTCGACGTCGAAGAAGGCTGCCGCCGTGAGGTCCGGAGGGATGGCCAGCGGGACTTCCACCTCCGCGGCAGCCGCGCCGGCAAGCGCAGCATCGGCGGCGGCCTCCCCAGCGAGGGTGGCCAGGGCGGCTCGCTCCTCCCGGGTACCCTGCTGGCGCCATCGTGGCACTGGATCCTGCCCTGATATTGCAGTCGTGATTCTTGCGCTAGCCCAGCTCACACAAAACCCGATCACCAGACTGCCGTGACGACTTCACCTGAGCAACCAGACACGGAGTGTCTAGTGGACAGCGGTCGGAACCATTCAGGTCAGCCTAGGCCGGCGGTGGCAGCACCGGCAGCGGAATCCCCGGCAACGGCAAGGGAACCACGGGTGATGGCGGGCCGTTCCAGGGCAACGGTCGCGAGGGCTCGGCCCCGGGCTGTCCTGGGGTCGGAAGCACGTCACCAGCGTCGGGGAGTCCGGGCCGGCCACGCTGACCCGTCTGAGCGGGAGCCGGGTCAGCGTTCCCAGAAGGTGAACCGAGCAGACCGGGAGACAAGGCGTCGGGCGGGCTTGCCGCAGGTGCGCTGGAGGGGTCCGGCAGCGGCACGGCCGAGGAGGTGCCCACCGGAATCCTGGTGCAGGTGTCCCTCGCCGGTAGCCATCCCAGATCGTCACGGGTGCCGGAGGTGACTGTGGTGCAATCGGCCCGGTGATCCAGAGCTGAGGTTCTCGCGACAACCCGGTCCAGCAGTCCGAGCGTGCTGTCCAGCCGTGCGGTGGCAGGCAGGGGTAGCGCGGTCCGAACCGCCTGTAGGCGGTTTTCCTGCTGCTCGGCCCAGCCGCGCAGCCCTGACAGCATGTCGGTCTGGCCGTGGGCGGCCAGCGCGGTGAGCAGCCTGGCGCCTGCGGTGGTGTCAGCGTCGAAGTCGTCGAGAACCCGGGCGAATCTGTCCTGCCCAGCGGACCAGTTGCCAGCGGCATCGGTGTGTTCCGCCATCGTCTCGATCTCGCTCACCCGCGCACTGGCGAACTCGAGGTGCTTGAGTGCCTTGGGCTGGTCGCCGAAGGTCAACCCGAGCTCGGCGGATTCGGCGCTGCGCTTGAATGCGTACAACGCGTCACCGGGCAACGCATCGCGGGACAGCAGGACGCTCATCCCGGACAGGGACATCAGCAGGCACAACGCCGCGGCTGCTGCCACTACCAGCCGTCCCCGGGTCTCATCGGGGACCCAACGACGATTCCGGGACGCTCGCCGAGCACTGGACAGCGGCAGGACGGGGCTGGTGCCACCGTGCACGACGGAGGAGAACTCCGCCATGATGCGCTGACGCATCCGCTCCCGCTCGGCGGGATCCGGCCCGATCGTTGCCTCACTCTGGGCTCCGACCTGGCGCAACGCTGCGACGACGGCCAGCTCGCGGTGAAAGCTGTGGTCGGAGACTTCGCGCATACCGCCGTCTACAGCTCGGGCAAAGCTTTCGTGCTCCTGCCCGTCGCTGGCCCGACCTCCGGATCCGCGCGTTGTCCTCACCACCTTCGGGCCCCTCTGCCATGTCGTTCGGAGCAACGAGTGGCGACCGGCGTGGTTACGGCGGGCGCCACTGTGATAGTCATCCCTGGGATAATCATCGCAGCCCCTCGGGCAAAAGCTGTGCCAGCCGGCGCACCGCGCGGTGTTGCAGCGCCTTGACCGCACCCTCGTTGCGGCCCATCACGGCTGCGGTCTCAGAGACCGACAGGCCCTGCATGAAGCGCAGCATGATGCACTCCTGCTGATCGTGGCCCAGCTGAGCGACGCAGCGCATGAGTTCGGCGGCGGTGGCCTCCTCCACGACCTCGTGCTCGGGGCCGCGGTCATCCGCGCTGGAGTCAAGGATGTCGGCGGTGGTCATCTCCAGCCGGTATCGGCTGGATTTGACGTGGTCGAGCACGAGGTTACGCGCGATGGTGACGAACCAGGCGCCCACGTCGCGGCCTTGGTAGCTCACTGAGGAGATCCTGCGCAGTGCGCGGAGGAAGGTCTCACTGGTGAGGTCTTCAGCGAGCGGGCGATCACTCACGCGGAACAGGATGAAACGGAAGACCACATCGACATACCGGTTGTAGAGCTGGCCGAAGGCATCCTGATCACCCTGCTGGGCCGCTGCGACGAGTTCCCACGCGGCGACGTCGACCTCCGGGCCGGGGGGGTCGGCAGCGCCGGTTCCCACATGTGCGTCACCCATCGGGGCGCTATCCACAGGGGCGGCACTCACCGAGACGTTGCCCGGATCCGTGGTGCGCGGATCCGGGATCGGCCCGGAGTCGGGGCGGGAGACGGACTTCACGCGATCAGACGTCCCGCTCGGCACGGTCCGCGACCGGGTGGCTGAACCGGCGCATGCATGCGGAGGGACCGTCCGTACGACAGACACGCCGTCGCAGACCGGCCCCGTGGTTGTGGGGTCCATCTCGGTTGCGGCATGAGTCACTCCCTCGTTCGCATCGTGCCGACCGTTCGCGCCAACGGTCGGCTAGCGCGGGCGGAAGCATACGACGCCGACACGCTACGTGGTGCACATGCCGGGCTCCGGACGGTCCGTACCTGGTAGATGACGTTCCTGGTAGATATTCCTGGTAGCTGACGTTGGCGGCGCATGCCAGACTCTGCCGAGAGCCGGGCGGTCGATTTAGTCGCTAGCAGGGTCGGCCGGATGACTCGAGACCGTGCGACCTCGCCGTCAGGAGGCTCGGTGTCTCCCTCCTCCGCTTCCGCGTCATCTTCTGGGCCATCGGAGGCGTCGGCCACCGGCCGCAACGTGGCCGACCTCGTGTCAGAGGCCGCCCAGCGCGGCCCTACCCACCCGGCCCTGATCGAGCCGGTCGGCGGTGAGGAGCTGAGCTGGGGACAGCTGGACACCGCGGTGGACGCTGAGGCCGCCCGGCTGATCGGATGTGGGCTGCGGCCGGGGCAATGGGTCGTGATGCGGATGCTGACCTCGTCGGCCTCCCTGTGACCCGCGAGTGGGGTGAGGGTCGAGGGAGGATGACATGCAGCACGAGGTGACCCTGCTGGTCCGGGCGGACTGCCACGCGTGTGCGGCCGCCCGGGAGGACATCGCCCGGATCTGCGCTGAACTGGACGTTCCGTGGCGCACCCGCGACGTGGACACCGACCCGGAACTGCGGGCCGAGTACGGCGACCGGGTGCCGGTGATCCTCGTCGACGGGCGGCAACACGGCTTCTGGACGGTGCAGGAGCAGCGCCTGCGGGCCGCGCTCACCAGGTGAACAGCGTCACGATCTGATCTCTTGCTGAACCGCCTGCCGGTGCGGCACCGAAAGGGCCCGTGTGACTTCGTCCCGTTTATCCGTCCCCAGGACCGCTCTTGTCGGCGTGTTGTCGGTGGCGGCCGGCCTCGGGGTCGGGCATCTGGTCGGCGGGTTGGTGTCGCCGACCGCCTCACCATTCCTCGCGGTGGGCAACACCGCGATCGACCTCACCCCGACCTGGCTCAAGGACTTCGCGGTACGCACCTTCGGTACCTACGACAAGCTGGTGCTGCTGCTGGGCATGGCGGTGGTGATCGCACTGTTCGGGGTGGTCGCCGGGCTGCTGTCCCGGCGCTCCCGCGCGCCCGGGCTGATCCTGATCCTGCTGCTCGGGGCGGTCGCCGTCGCCGCCGTGATGACCCGTCCCAACGCCGGAGCGCTCGACTCCCTCGCCCCGCTGGCTTCGCTGATCGCCAGTGCGGCGACGTTCGCCGTGCTGCACGGCTGGGGTCTGTCCAGCGGGGCGCAGGCCGCAGACACAACGGCGGTGGGGGTGCCGCGCCGCACGTTGCTGGCCGGGTCGGCAGCGGTCGCGGCCGGTGCCGGCATCGCAGCGGCAGGCGGTCAGCTGCTGGCCGGGAGGGGTGGCGTCGAAGCGTCCCGAGCTGCCGTAGGCCGGATCGTGCCCACTGTGCCCGCGCCGCCGATCCCGGCCGGGGCAGACTTCGCGGCCGACGGGTCACCGACCTTCATCACCCCGAACCGGGACTTCTACCGGGTCGATATCAACCTGACGCTGCCACAGCTGCGCGCCGAGGACTGGCGGTTGCGGGTGCACGGGATGGTCGACCGGGAGCTCACCCT
Source organism: Pseudonocardiaceae bacterium (assembly GCA_050699975.1). Classification (GTDB taxonomy): domain Bacteria; phylum Actinomycetota; class Actinomycetes; order Mycobacteriales; family Pseudonocardiaceae. The sequence goes on from JBOHGH010000057.1 coordinate 10,104, forward strand.
GAACTGGGCGGACCTGACCTCGCGGCCGCTGGTCGAGCGCACCGTAACGATGACCTGCGTGTCCAACGAGATCGGCGGGCCCTACATCTCCACCGCGAACTTCACCGGCGTGCTGCTGGCCGACATCCTCCAAGAAGCCGGCCTGCAACGAGGCGCCGACCAGGTGTTCACCACCAGCGTCGATGGCTGGACCTGCGGCACCCCGACCGCCGACATCGCCGACCCGAGCCGGCAGGCCATGCTGGTGATTGGGATGAACTCCGAGCCGCTGCCGATCGAGCACGGTTTCCCGGTTCGGATGATCGTCGCTGGACTCTACGGCTTCGTGTCCGCGACCAAGTGGATCACCGATATGGAGCTCACCACGTTCGACGCGAAGCGGGCCTACTGGTTGCAGCGCGACTGGGCGCAGCGGGCGCCGATCAAGACCATGTCCCGGATCGACAGTCCCGGCTCGTTCGGGCGGGTCAGCCGGGACACCCCGATCACGGGCGTCGCGTGGGCGCAGACCAGGGGCATCGAGAAGGTCGAGTTACGGGTCGATCGCGGCGAGTGGCGACCCGCTGAGCTGTCCACTGAGGTCAACGTGGACACTTGGCGGATGTTTAGGCTGCGGGGCCGTTGGGAACCCGGCAGCCACGTCGTGGAAGTTCGCGCGACGGACAAGACCGGGTACACCCAGACCGCCGACCGGGCCGCACCCATCCCGGACGGCGCCAGCGGATGGCACGCCGTGCAGTTCACTGTCCAATAAGGACGGCCAAAACGCAGCCCAGATGTGTCCTATTCGTGATCCGCATGGCGTGAACTGGTCGCCGGGGTAACCCGAAGTATTAAACGAGAGGCTCGGATCAGCCGGGCAGCCCGAGGAGGAGTGAGATCGATTTGAGGAAAATCCAGCGACTGGCTGCGGTCGGCGCCATGGCGGCCCTGACTGCCACGCTCGGTGCGTGCAGCAGCGCGGAAACGCCCGCTGCCGACGCGCCAGCTCCCGCGCCGGCCGAGCAGCCGGCTGAGACCACCGACCCGGCGGCGCCCGGCGCCACCGGCAAGACAGAGATTTCGGACATCTCCGGTCCGGCCTGTAGCCAGGTGCCCACGGAAGGCGAGGGCTCGGCGCAAGGCATGGTCGACGACCCGGTGGCCACTGCGGCCAGCAACAACCCGCTGCTCAAGACCCTGACGGCGGCGGTGACCGCAGCCAACCTGGGTGACACGCTGAACAGTGCCGAGGCCATCACCGTGTTCGCCCCAGCCGACACCGCGTTCCAGGACTTGGAGACCAAGACACCCGGCATCACCAACCAGCTGACCACCGACCCGAACGTGGCGTCGGCGGACAGCAAGCTGGCTACTATCCTGAAGTACCATGTGGTCGGGCAGCGTTATGACGCTGCGGGCCTCGTCGAGGCCGGCACGGTTGAGACCCTGCAAGGCGGTCAGGTGACGATCGCCGGTACCGAGGCGGCACCGACTGTGAACGGCGCCCAGGTGTTGTGCGGCAACATCCCCACCAAGAACGCCACCGTGTTCGTGATTGGGCAGGTGCTGTCGCCGCCGGCGTCCTGAGGCCGCTGGCTTCTTGAGTTAGGCGACAGTTACCACTCGTCAGGGGCGGCTCCATCGTGGAGCCGCCCCTGACGCATGTCTGGACCATGCTGGGACGCCCGGGTCGCGACTTTGTTCATACGTTCACAAGCGGCTACCGTGGTAGCCGCATCGCTGGACCACGGTAGTGCGGCGGTGCCGACCCGCGAGCCCCGAAGACAGCGCGGCGCCGGGTCTAGAGGGCAAGGTCTCAAGGACAGAGCGTCTGGCGGGCAGCGGCGTTGCGTGGATGATATGAGAGGAAATGCCACGGTGCACGAGCACGGCAGGTACGGCACCGTACCCGAGGCTGCGGTCGCCCGCCTCGCCGTCTACCTGCGGGTGCTCACCTCGATGATCGAGCAGGGTGTGGCCACGATGTCCAGTGAGGAGCTCGCCGGCGCTGCGGGGGTGAACTCGGCGACGCTGCGCAAGGACCTGTCCTACGTGGGTTCCTACGGCACTCGCGGTGTGGGCTACGACACGGCGCGGCTGGTGGAGCACATCGAGCGGCTACTCGGTCTCACCCGGCACCACAGCGTCGCCGTGGTCGGCATCGGCAACCTCGGTCATGCGCTGGCGAACTACGGGGGTTTCCCCGACCGCGGCTTCCCCGTCACGGCGTTGTTCGACGTCGACGAGGACCTGATCGGGATCCCGGTCGGCGGGCTGCCCGTCGACCACATCGACAGCATCCCGGCGGTCTGCGTCGAGCGAGAGGTGACCATCGGGGTGATCTGCACCCCGTCGGAGGCCGCCCAGTCAGCGTGTGACCTGCTGGTGGCCGGCGGCGTCCGGTGCATCCTCAACTTCGCCCCGGTGGTGTTGCAGGTCTCCGACGACGTCGAGGTACGCAGGGTGGATCTCGCGGTGGAGCTGCAGATCCTTTCGTTCCACGACGCCCGCCGTGCCAGCGGCGACGGGGTGCTGCCAGTGGTCGAACCGGTCAACGATACTGCCGGGATCGCGGTGGGCCGATGAGTCTGCTGGTCGTCGGGCTGTCCCACCGCAGCGCGCCAGTCACAGTGCTGGAGGCCGCTGCGGTGCCCTTCGCGTGCGCCGGCAAGGTTCTCTGCGAGCTGCTCAAGCGCGAGCACGTCGACGAGGCGTTATTGCTGTCCACCTGCAACCGGGTCGAGGTCTACGCGGTGGTGCAGACCTTCCACGGCGGCCTGGCCGACATCACCGACGTGCTGGCGCGCCAGTCTGCGATTGCCCTGGATCAGTTGTCCGACCACCTTTACGTGCACTACGCGGCGGCCGGTGTCGAGCACCTGTTCTCGGTGGCCGCCGGGCTCGACTCGATGGTCGTCGGTGAGCCGCAGATCCTCGGTCAGCTGCGCGCCGCGTACGCGGGCGCCGAGCAGGCCGGCACCGTCGGGCGCACCCTGCACGAGGTCGTGCAGCAGGCGCTGCGGGTCGGCAAACGGGTGCACACCGACACCGGAATCGATGCCGCGGGCGCCTCGGTGGTCTCTGAGGCCCTCGCCGATGCGGCGGAGGCCCTGGCCGCCGCCGGCCAGCCAGGGCTGGCCAACCGGCGGGCGCTGGTGCTCGGCGCCGGGTCGATGGGTGGCCTGGCCGCAGCGCAGCTGCGCCGGGCCGGGGTGGCCGGGATCGTGCTGGCCAATCGCACCGAGGTCAGCGCGCAGCGGCTGGCGGCGCTGTGCGAGGCCGAGGGCACGCCCGCCCGGGCCGTCGGCCTGGACGGCGTGACCGCGGCGCTAACCACCGCCGACCTGGTGATCTGCTGCACCGGCGCGACCGGCGCGGTACTCAGTGTCGAGCAGGTCGCCGACGCCCGAGGCCACTCACCGGCACCGCTGGTGGTGTGCGACCTCGGGCTGCCCCGCGACGTCGAGGCCGGGGTGGCGCAACTGCCCGGCGTGACCCTGCTGGACCTGACCACGGTGGCGCGCCGGCTGGAGCGGCGCCCCACCGTGTCGCATGCGATCAGCGCCGCGCACCGCCTCGTCGCGCAGGAGGTACGCAGCTACTTGGTGGCCCAGCGCACCGCGGAGGTCACGCCGACAGTCACGGCGCTGCGCAAGCGGGCCGCCGACGTGGTGGACGCAGAGCTGCTGCGGTTGGACGGCCGGCTGCCCGGACTTGATCACGTCGTGCGTGATGAGCTGGCCCGCACCGTCCGCCGGGTGGTGGACAAGCTGTTGCACGCCCCCACGGTGCGGGTCAAGCAGCTCGCCGAGGCCGGTGGTGGCGAGGCCTACGCCGACGCCCTGCGAGAGTTATTCGAGCTGGACCCGCAGACCGCCGCCGCCATCGCTGCGACGATCCGCCCCTCATCTGATTCCGACCCTTCCGGGACGCGGTGATGGCCGTGGTAGGTCCGGGTGTATTGCGGCAGCGTGTGTTGCGACTGGGGACCCGAGGTAGCGCCCTTGCGCTCACCCAGACCGAGTGGGTGGCGCAGCGGTTACGTGCCGCCGGGTTGCAGGTGTGCATCGTGGCAGTGCGTACCGACGGGGATGCCTGCTCGGCGCCGGTCGCGGAGATCGGGGTCGGGGTGTTCGTGTCGGCGTTGCGCGAAGCTCTGGTGGCCGGTGAGGTCGATGTCGCGGTGCACTCCTGCAAGGACCTGCCGACCGCATCCGACCCGCGGCTGGTGCTGGCCGCTGTGCCGGAGCGCGCCGACCCCCGTGATGCGCTGGTGGCCCGGGACGGGATGGTACTGGGCGAGTTACCCACCGGTGCGGTGCTCGGCACCGGCTCGCCGAGGCGTGCTGCGCAGCTGCGGGCACTGGGCTTGGGCCTGCAGGTGGAATCGATCCGCGGCAACGTCGACTCGCGGATCCGGCGGGTCGTCGACGGGGAGCTCGATGGTGTGGTGATCGCCGCAGCCGGGTTGGCCCGGCTCGGCCGGATCCAGGAAGCCACCGAGCTGCTTGACCCGCTGCAGATGCTGCCCGCGCCCGGGCAGGGAGCGCTGGCCTGCGAGTGCCGGGCCGACGATCTGGATACCGAGCACCTGCTGGGTGCCTTCCTCGACGACGCCGGGGCACGCGCCGCGGTCACCGCCGAGCGGGCGTTGCTCGCCACGCTGGGGGCAGGCTGCACTGCCCCGGCTGGAGCGCTCGCCGACGTCGTCGAGGATTTGGATGATGCCGGGCAGGTTGTGCTGCGGCTGTCCCTGCGGGGGGTTGCAGCGACTGCGGACGACCATCTGCTCCGGTCGTCCGCTACTGGAGAGCTGACCAATGCCGAGAACCTCGGCCGCGACGTCGCGGCCGAGCTGCTGGATCTGGGTGCCGGCGCGCTGGGTGCGGGACCCAGTGTCGCGGGGTCCGGGTCGAGAACCGATGGGAAACGAGTAGGTAGATGAGCCGTGCCCGCAAGATCACCGGACGGATCGCGTTCGTCGGTGCTGGTCCCGGCGACGCCGGGATGCTCACCGTTCGAGCGCAGCAACTGCTGGCCTCCGCCGCGCTGCTGGTGACCGACCCCGACGTGCCCGCCGACATCCTCGCGGTAGCTGACCAGGGCGCCGAGGTGCGCCCGGCGGTGGGGGAGCCTGGCGATGTCGCCAAGGACCTGGTCACCGAGGCCAAGGGTGGGCAGACCGTGGTGCGGCTGGTGTCCGGGGACCCGCTGACCGCCGATGCCGTGGTCGCCGAGGCGCTGGCCGTGGCCCGCACCTCGGTGCCCTTCGAGGTGGTGCCCGGGGTGCCCGCGGCCACCGCAGTACCGGCTTTTGCCGGCGTGCCGCTGGGCTCCGGACACACCGAAGCCGACGTCCGGGCCGGGGTTGATTGGGCGTCACTGGCGGCGGTGTCGGGCCCACTGGTGTTACACGCCACCGCCTCGCACCTGGCGGAGACGGCGTCCGCGCTGGTCGAGCACGGGCTGGCCGGGCAGACTCCGGTGGCGGTCACCGCCGCGGGCACCGAGCCCACCCAGCACACCGTGGAGACCACACTCGGGGCACTGAGCCGCGACGCCGGCGAGCTTGCCGGTCCGTTGGTGGTCACGGTCGGCTCGGTGGTCGGGCAGCGGGCGAAGCTGTCCTGGTGGGAGTCCCGCGCGCTGTACGGCTGGAAGGTGCTGGTGCCGCGCACCAAGGAGCAGGCCGGTGTGATGAGCGAGCGGCTGGGGGTGCACGGCGCGGTGCCGGTGGAGGTGCCGACGATCTCGGTGGAGCCGCCCCGATCTCCGGCGCAGATGGAGCGCGCGGTCAAGGGCCTGGTCGACGGTCGATACCAGTGGGTGGTGTTCACCTCCACCAACGCGGTCCGGGCAGTGTGGGACAAGTTCCACGAATTCGGGCTGGATGCTCGTGCGTTCGCCGGTGTGAAGATCGCCTGCGTGGGGGAGGCCACCGCGGAGCGGGTGCGCTCGATGGGCATCGTCCCCGAGCTGCTGCCCTCGGGCGAGCAGTCCTCCGACGGGCTGCTGGCCGACTTCCCGCCCTTCGACGACGTCCTCGACCCGGTGGATCGGGTACTGCTGCCGCGCGCGGACATCGCGACTGAGACGCTGGCCGCAGGGCTGCGCGAGCGGGGCTGGGAGATCGATGACGTGACGGCTTACCGCACGGTGCGGGCCGCCCCGCCGCCCGCCGAGACCCGCGAGATGATCAAGACGGGTGGCTTCGACGCGGTGTGCTTCACGTCCTCGTCCACGGTGCGCAACCTGGTCGGTATCGCGGGCAAGCCGCACACTCGCACCATCGTCGCCTGCATCGGCCCAGCCACTGCCGAGACCGCCGTCGAGTTCGGCCTCCGGGTCGACGTCCAGCCCGAGGTGGCCCAAGTCGGCGCCCTGGTGGACGCCCTAGCCGACCACGCCGCCCAACTCCGCGCCGAAGGTGCCCTACCCCCACCCCGCAAAGCCAAAACCCGCCGCCGCTAGCCCGCCCCGTTTTTCCGCGTTCTGGATGCAGACTGCAGTAATTCGGGGCCCGATTACCGCGTTCTGCATCCAGAACGCGGTGGGATGGACGTGTGATGTACCCGACGAGTCGGGCGCGGCGGTTGCGGACGACTGCTGCTATGCGGGGGTTGGTGAGGGAGACCACCGTGACCGCGCGGCAACTGGTGTTGCCGGTGTTCGTCAAGCAGGGGGCCAGCGAACCGGTGCCGATCGCCTCCATGCCCGGCGTCGTGCAGCACACCTCGGCATCGCTGCGCAAGGCCGCGGCAGGTGCGGTGGCCGCTGGGGTGGGCGGGATCATGCTGTTCGGCGTGCCCGCCACCAGGGACGCCACCGGCTCCGGCGGCACCGACCCGGACGGCGTGCTCAACGCGGCCCTGCGTGACGTGCGCGCCGAGGTCGGCGACGACATCGTGATCATGGCCGACACCTGCCTGGACGAGTTCACCGATCACGGCCATTGCGGTCTGCTGGACGCCGTCGGCGGGGTGGATAACGATGCCACCCTTGAGGTGTACGCGGAGATGGCCGTCGCCCAGGTCCAAGCAGGGGCGCACCTGGTCGGGCTCAGCGGCATGATGGATGGCCAGGTTGGGGTGGTCCGGGAGGCGCTGGACGCCGTCGGCTACCACGACGCGGGGATCCTGGCCTACAGCGCCAAGTACGCCTCGGCGTTCTACGGGCCGTTTCGCGATGCGGTGGAGTCGCAGTTGACCGGGGACCGCTTGACCTATCAGCAGGATACGGCGAACGCCCGGGAGGCGTTGCGGGAGGCGGCGTTGGATCTCGCCGAGGGCGCGGACATCGTGATGGTCAAGCCCGCGATGTCCTACCTGGACGTGCTGCGCGCCGTCGCCGAGATCTCCGACGTCCCGGTCGCCGCCTACCAGGTGTCTGGCGAGTACTCGATGGTGGAGGCGGCGGTAGCGCGCGGCTGGCTGGACCGGCGGCGCGCTGTGGTGGAGACGCTGACCTCGATCCGCCGGGCCGGCGCTGATCTGGTGCTGACCTACTGGGCGGTGCAGGCGGCGGGTTGGTTGCGCTGATCCTGGGAGTTCCGTGCGGCGCGGGTCTTGCGCCGCTAACGTCGACGCATGACGATGCCACCGCCCTCGGGCGGCTATCCAACCGGCCCGGCACCGCTGCGGGGAACCCGGCCCAGGGTGGTCGAGATCTCCTTCTGGCTCTGGATAGCCACCGTGGTCCTCGGCGTGCTCGGCCTCGTCGTCATGTACATCCAGATCGACCTGCTACGGGCCGAGCTGGTCAACAGTCTGCTCGCCCAGGATCCGACGGCGGACCGGTCGACGGTTGAGAGATTCGCGACGGTTGGGTCCGTCGTGGCGGTCGTGATTGGACTGGTGCTCGTCGGGGTCCAGCTACTCTTGGTGTTCCTCATGCGCAGCGGTCGCAACTGGGCGCGGATCGTGCTGGCCGTGCTCGGCGGTCTGGGCGTGTTGTTCGGGCTGATCGGTCTCGCAGCGAGTTCAGTGTCCGGTTTGCTGCAGCTGATGGTGCTTGTGGGGGCAATCGTGACCATGTTCCTACCGACCGCGAACGCCTGGTTCGGCCCTCGCCGCCCCGAGTTCTGACGGGTCCGCCCGCGGCGCCCGGCTTGTCGCCGCCAGCCGTGGCAGGGTGTCGGGGTGGGCTTTCGTCGCCGTGCTCTGGTCGCCGTGACTGAGGTGCTCGCCGCCATCGTGCTTGCCTGGCTGGCCTGGTGGTGCTGGAACCGCGGCCTGATCGTCACGGTGAGCAACGGCGTGGCGCTGCTCCGGATCGAAGGGCGCTGGTGGGCCGCCGCCACCGGCGCGGCCACGTTGGCCGGCATCCTGGTGCTCAACGCGCTGCGGCAGGGGGTGCTCACCATTGCACCCCGACCAGCGGGACGTCCCAGCCGCCCCGCTGGTCCCGAAGGACATCCGCCGGAGGTTGAGCCGCGGTACCGCTAGGGGGTTGCCTGGTGGGGAGAAATCACCGGTGGTGATTCGCGAGGGCTATTCCGTACCGGCCGTCGTGCTGGCGGAGGTCAGCGCGATCATGGGTTCCCCGCAGGTGCAGGTGTAAGCCTGATCGCCGGACGGGCAGTGGCATTCCTCCTCGATACGAACTCGGCAGCCGCAGCCCTCATGCCCGCACGTGAGCACGGTTCCCTTGCTGTATAGCGTGGATTGCGTCATTTCGATCTCCAACCTGAGAAACCCGAAATTTCGTATGCGATAGTAGGCATGTTACTCCGGGCCACCCGGCGTCATGACGGCATGAGAGGTGATGCAGATAGTTCCTTCGTGCCCATCACCGTCACCCTCGGCGACGATGATGCCGTCGCCGAGTTGCGCACCGTGATGCGCGGTCAGCGCGGTCCCACTCGTGCCCCTCCTCGCGCTTGACCACGGACTCACGGTTGTCTCGACGCGTCCCGGACGTCACTCCCGCGCCGCGGAGCTTCTGCGCCTTAGCCCAGCGCTCACGCAGCGGGAATGGCGACAATCGAGTTCAGATCCGACCGGTGGTGCCGTTCGAGAGCGGAATGATGAGCGAGAAATTCTCTCGGTAGGTGAGCTTCCGCTCCTCCAGCATCGTCAGCGCGATCTGCTCGCCCAACCGGAAAGGGCTCGATGAAACCACTGCAGTAGTGCACGCCGGCAAAATTTCCACCAATGCCGATGTTGGCGGCGATCTTGTTGAGCTCGCCCTGCGCGCGTCGACGTCTCGCAGCGCGAAGCGACCGGCGCCTCGCCCGCTGGGTCGGGGGAGTACGGCGGGGTGCGGGTGCTGGATCAGGTTTTCGGGATAGTCGCCTCGATCCGGAGATCGGCCCACGACGTCACGATCTACGAGGCTGGGGGAGACTGGGGTGCGTGAGTGCCACCGAGTCGGCCCGGTTGTTCGACCGGGCCAGTGCAGTGATCCCCGGCGGGGTGAACTCCCCGGTGCGGGCTTTTCGCGCGGTCGGTGGCACGCCGCGCTTCATGGTCCGCGCATCGGGGCCCTACTTGTGGGACGCCGACGGCACCCGTTACGTCGACCTGGTCTCGTCCTGGGGGCCGATGATCCTGGGCCATGCCCACCCAGCGGTGGTGGACGCGGTGCGGGCGGCCGCGTCGCAGGGGCTGTCCTTCGGTACCCCCACCACCGGGGAGACCGAGCTTGCCGAGGAGATCGTGAACCGGGTAGAGCCGGTCGAGCAGGTCCGCCTGGTGAACTCCGGCACCGAGGCGACGATGAGCGCGATCCGGCTGGCCCGCGGCGCCACCGGGCGCCCCGCGGTGGTCAAGTTCGCCGGGCACTACCACGGGCATGTCGACGCGCTGCTCGTCGCCGCCGGATCCGGCGTCGCCACCTTCGGGCTCCCCAGCAGCCCGGGGGTCACCGGTGCCCAGGCCGCGGACACCATCGTGGCGCCCTACAACGACATCGACACGGTCCGTGCCCTTTTCGTCGAACGGGGTGCGGAGATCGCCTGCGTCATCGCCGAGGCGGCCGCTGGGAACATGGGTGCGGTGCCACCCGATCCCGGCTTCAATGCCGCGCTGCGCGAACTGTGCCACGGCCACGGTGCACTGCTGATACTGGACGAGGTGATGACCGGGTTCCGGGTCTCGGCCGCCGGCTGGTTCGGGCTCGAGCACGTGCCGGCCGACCTCTACACCTTCGGCAAAGTGATGTCCGGCGGGCTGCCAGCGGCGGCGTTCGGCGGCTCCGCGGAGTTGATGTCCCACCTGGCGCCGGCCGGACCGGTGTACCAGGCGGGCACGTTGTCCGGGAACCCGGTGGCGGTGGCAGCCGGGTTGGCCACGCTGCGGGCCGCCGACCCGGCGGTCTATGCTCGGCTGGACGCCGCAGCGACCCGGCTGGGTGGGCTGCTCGACGAGGCACTGGACGCCCACAGCGTGCCGCACCTGGTGCAGACCGCCGGCTCGCTGCTCAGCGTGTTGTTCACCGGAACTGGGCCGGTGCGTGACTATGCCGGGGTGCAGGCCACCCAGACCTGGCGCTTCCCGGCGTTCTTCCATGCGCTGCTCGAGCACGGCGTCTATGCGCCGCCCAGTGCGTTCGAGTCCTGGTTCGTCTCCGCGGCACTGGACGAGGAGGCGTTCGGGGTGATCGCCGCGGCGATGCCGCACGCCGCCCGGGCCGCCGCCCAAGCTCGGGCGCCGGCATGAGCCGCACTGTGGTCCACCTGCTGCGGCACGGCGAAGTGCACAATCCGGACGGGATCCTCTACGGCCGGCTACCCGGCTTCCGGCTCTCCGACGTCGGCGTCCGCCAAGCCGAGCTGGTCGCCGAGTATCTCGGCGACCGCGATGTGGTGCACGTGGTCGCTTCGCCGTTGCTGCGGGCGCAGCAGACCGCAGAGCCGATCGCCGACCGGCATGGTCTAGACCTGGTCACCGACGAGGGGCTGATCGAGGCGGACAATGTGTTCGAGGGCACCCGGATGTCGGTCGGTGACGGGGCGCTGCGCAACCCGCGGCACTGGCCCAAGCTGCACAATCCCTTCCGGCCGTCCTGGGGCGAGCCGTACCGGGAGATCGCGAGCCGGATGCTCGCTGCGGCGCACCGTGCCCGGGACCGGGCCGCTGGCCACGAGGCGGTCTGCGTGTCCCATCAGCTACCGATCTGGACTTTGCGCCGGCATCTGGACCAGCGGCGGCTCTGGCACGACCCCCGGCGCAGGCAGTGCTCCCTGGCGTCGTTGACCAGCCTGGTGTTCGCCGGTGACGCCATGGTCGAGGTGCGGTACACCCAGCCCGCCGGCTGGTCGGACCCGAAGGTGGCCGGGGCATGAGATACGTCCTAGTCCTGGTTGCAGCGGTTCTCCTGCTGGCCGGTTGCGCCACGGGCACCGACGCGGTGGCCCGCGGTGGCACGTTCGAGTTCGTCTCGCCGGGCGGGAAGACCGACATCTTCTACGACCCGCCGGCCACCCGGGGCGTGGTCGGCGACTTGTCCGGGGACAGCCTCACCGAACCCGGCACGACGGTGTCGCTGGATCGTTACCGGGGCCAGGTCGTGGTGCTCAACGTCTGGGGTTCGTGGTGCGGTCCGTGCCGGTCCGAGGCCGCCGACCTGGTACAAGTCGCCGACGCCACAGCAGGACGGCGCGTGCAGTTCATCGGGATCGATGTGCGGGACAGCCGGCAGGCCGGGGCGGACTTCGCTCGCGACTTCGGCCTGACCTACCCGTCGATCTTTGACCCACCCGGCCGGACGCTGCTGGCGCTGCGGGGGATCCCGCGTTCGGTGGTGCCACTGACCATCGTGCTGGACCGCCAGCACCGCGTCGCCGCCGTATTCCTGCACGCAGTGCACGCGCAGGACCTACAGCCGATCGTCGAGCGCATTTCGCGCGAGCCGTAACCCCGCGTGTCCGGCTCTCGTGTCCGCCGTGTACGCCCCGGGTGCACGGTATTCCGCGCGGACCTGCTCACGTGGACCCCGCTGACTCACGCGAAACTCGGCGTCACTTGAACGCCGCTACGTTCTGCCTGGTCACGACCTTCACCTCAACGTCGATCACCTGCTGGACCTGCTCGCCTTTGGCCGCCTGAACGGCCTGATCGACAGCGGTACGGCCGAGCACCCTCGGCTGCTGGGCGATGGTCGCGGCCATGGCACCCGCCTCGATGGCCGCCAGGGCGTCCGGCGTGCCGTCGAAGCCGACCACCTGGACGTCCGTGCCTGCCCGGTCACCGAGAGCCCGGATCGCGCCGAGCGCCATCTCGTCGTTCTCGGCGAACACACCAGTGAGTGTCGGGTGGGATTGCAGCAGGTTGGTCATCACGTCCAGGCCCTTGGTGCGGTCGAAGTCCGCTGGCTGGGTGGCCACGACCTCGATGGTGGCCGAGCTCAGACCCTGCTCGAAGCCCTGGCCGCGGTCGCGGCTGGCCGAGGTGCCGGGGAGGCCCTGCAGGTGCACGACCGCACCGGAGGTGACTTGACCCAGCGCGATGGCCGCGAGGCGCCCACCCTGCACGTTGTCCGAGGTGATCTCGGAAGCGACCTTGCCGCCGTCGATCGAGCGGTCCACCGAGATCAGCGGGATGTTCGCGTTCTCCGCAGCTTTGGCGGCCGGCCTGGCCTGCGTCGAGTCGACCGGGTTGATGATGATCGACTTCACGTCTTGGCTGGTGAAGGTCTGCACCTGGTTGGTCTGGTTGATCGCGTCGTTCTGCGCGTCCACCACGATCAGCTTCACGCCGAACTCCGCGGCGGCCTCCCGGGCGCCGTCGGCGAGCTGCACGAAGTACGGGTTGTTCAGGGTGGACACGGCCAGCCCGACGGTGACGCCATTCGCGCCCTCCGTGCCGGAGCCGCAGGCCGCTGTCAACGACAGGGCCATCACGGACAACGCGGCGGCGCCTCTCCGGGAAAGCTTCATTGACTTTCTCCTTTCCTGTGCTGGCGGGGCTAGCGACTGCCCCGGCGCAGGGAGTCGACAAGGACAGCCAGCGCGATAACCACTCCGATCACCACCTGCTGCCAGAACGGGGAGACCTGGAGCTGGTTGAGTCCATTGCGCAGCACGGCGAGCACCAGAGCACCGACCAAGGTGCCGGACGCGGTGCCCACGCCGCCGGACAGCGAGGCACCGCCGATCACCACGGCGGCGATGGCGTCCAGTTCGTAGCCGATCGCGGCCTGCGGACCCGCCGAGGACAGCCGGCCGGCCAGCATCACGCCCGCCACCGCGGCGAACAACCCGCACAGCGCGTAGCTCACCAGCTGCTGTCTGCGCACGTCGATGCCGGACAGCCGGGCGGCCTCGGAGTTGCCACCGATGGCGTACATCGCGCGGCCGGAGTACGTGCGGGCCAGTACCAGCGCAGTGAGACCGAAGAACAGCAGCATGATCAGCAGCGGCAGTGGCAGGTACGGGCCGAGGTTGGAGCCGAGGAAGCTGATCACATCCGGGGTCGCCAGCGGGGTGCCCTGCGACACCACCAGGGTCAGCCCCCGGGCCACGCTGAGCATGGCCAGGGTGGCGATGAACGCCGGTAGCCTGCCGTAGCTCACCAGCGCGCCGTTGACCAGACCCGCGACCACACCGGTGGCCAGGCCGAGCAGTAAGGAGATCGGGCCGGGCAGTCCGGCCTCGGCGGAGCTCCAGGCGCCGACCATCGCCGACAGCGCTGCCACGCTGCCCACCGACAGATCGATGCCGCCCGAGATGATCACGAAGGTGGAGCCGAGCGCGAGCACCGCGACCACAGCCGCCTGCACACCGACGTTGAGCAGGTTCTGTGCGCTCAGGAAGGTGGGCGTGACGATGGACAGCGCCACCACCAGCACCACCAACCCGCCCAGCGCACCGTTGCCAGCGGCGATCTTGCGGATGCGGAGACCGGATCGCGCGCTCGCCGATGTCAAGCCGGGTTCACCCGGTCCGGTACGGCCAGCGCCATCACCTGTTCCTGGGTGACTCGTCGTCCTTGCCCTTTGGCGGGCAGCTCGCCGGCTACCCGGCCGCGGGCCAGCACGACGATGCGATCGCTCATCCCGATCACCTCGGGAAGGTCGCTGGATACCAGGAGCACGGCCCGGCCGTCGGCGGTCATCTTGTTGATCAGTTCGTAGATCTCTACCTTGGCGCCGACGTCCACGCCTCGGGTCGGCTCGTCGAGCACCAACACCTTCGGATCGGCCAGCAGCCACTTGCCGATGACGACCTTCTGCTGATTGCCTCCGGACAGCTCACGCACCGCCTGGCCGAGCCCCGAGGTGTGGACCCGCAGCGCACTGCACACCCTCCCGGCCCGGCGATGCTGCCCCTTGCGGTCCACGAACCCTGCGGTGGTTGCCGCGCGGAGGGTGGCCAGGCCGAGGTTGTCGGCGACGGAGGAGCGCAGCACGAGCCCCTGGCCCTGGCGGTCCTCGGGCACCAGACCGAGGCCCGCCCGCATCGCGGCTGGCACGTCCCCGCTGGGCAGCGTGCGGCCGGCGATCTGGACGCGGCCGGAGTCGTAGCGGTCGATGCCGAAGGCTGCCCGCACGACCTCGGTACGCCCCGCCCCGACCAGGCCGGCGACGCCGACCACCTCGCCCACCCTGACCTCGAAGGAAACCTCGCTGAACACGCCTGCCCGGGTCAGTCTGTCGACCTTGAGCAGCACCGCGCCGGGTCGCTGGGCCCGGCGCGGGTATTGCTCGTCGATGCTTCGACCGACCATCAGCTCGATCATCTGCTCGACGCCTGCACCGGCAGGCAGCACACCGACGCTGCGGCCGTCGCGCAGCACGGTGATCCGGTCGGCGATGCGCTGGCACTCCTGCAGGTGGTGGGTGATGAACACCACACCGACGCCCTGCGCGCGCAGGCCAGCCATAATCTCCAGCAGCTGGTCGGTCTCGCTGCCGGTGAGCACCGCGGTCGGCTCGTCCAGGACGAGGACCTGGGCATCCTGGTCGAGAGCGCGGGCGATCTCCACCAGCTGCCGCTGCCCGATGCCCAGTTCGCGAACCGGGGTGGCCGGGTTGACGTGCAAGCCCACCCGTTCGAGCAGGCTGACTGACTCCCGCCGGATCCTGACCCAGTCGATCAACCCGAAGCGGCGCGGCTGGCGAGCCAGGAACAGGTTCTCCGCCACGGACAGCTCGGGAACCACGGTGGGTTCCTGGTAGATCACCGCAATGCCGAGTTCGCGGGCCCGCTGCGGGTTTGCCAACCGGACCGGGGTGCCGTCGATCAGCACTCTGCCGGCGTCCGGCGAGTAAACCCCGGCCAGTACTTTGACCAGTGTGGATTTGCCGGCGCCGTTCTCGCCGAGCAGCACGTGCACCTCGCCGGCCTGGACCCCGAAGTCCACCCCGTCCAGGGCCAGCGCGCCAGTGAACCGCTTGGTGATCCCCTCGGCCCGCAGAACTTCAGCCCCGACGCCACCACCCATCATCACCATTTTCCGCTCAACGCACTATCGGGTGAGATATGCAAGCTCGAAACTATTGTGGTACTCCGAGGCTCTGTCATCGATTACCGATCGTTGGTAATTGAGGTCCCACTGGTTCCATTGTTGCGTCTCGACCGATGTGGGACCAGCCCTCTGCAGCGTTATCAGCCGGTCGGGTAATTCATCCTTAAGCGCGCATCGCGACCGCGCCTGAGGTCTGCGTTCCCCACGTGAGTTCGGACTAGTCAGGCCCGGCGGGTGTCGAACCTCCAGACCGGGTTGATACTGACCCGGGTGAACCGCCAACCCTCGGGTGTCCGGCGCAGTGTTGTGTCGTACCAGCCACCGACCGACCAGAAATCGTCCTCGGCCGAGCGCACGTGTGTGGCATGCAGCGATGAACGGGCGCGCGCGGTGTCGTTATCGATCTCAATCTCGTGGTTGGCGCTCACGTGGTGGGTAGCGACGTACCCGCCGAGATCGCGCTCGACGAAATCCGCCATCCCCGCGCGTCCTTCGTGGCCCCCACCCGGCAACTGCAGCACTCCTTCGGGGGCGTAGCAGTCGGCGTAACCGGTGAAGTCCTTGGTGTCGAGGCAGCGGGCGAATCGGACGAGCAACGCGCTGATGTCCTGCCGGTCGAGTAGATCGGTCAGCCGCCGTTCGAGGTCCCCAGGCCGTCCGGGTGCGGTCATCGCAGTGACTGATCCCTTGACGAACGGATTGCCAGCAGATCTTGTCGAATCATGTTCCCTACTGTTCCTGGGCGAGCGGGATGGCTACGGGCGCCTTCGGCATGGTCGACCTTGAGGTGAGCATTGTCCAGCAGCGGGCCGCGGGTACACACCGTGTCCGCCCTCTGCTGCGGTAGGGGGTTGGTAGCCGTTGAGAGCGCCCGCGCCCGGGGTTGGTGGTACTTGGAGAGCTACCTCGACCTACAGTGACCAGCGTGGGGCTGACTGAACTGGCTACGTCTGGGCCGCTGCTGGTGGCGGCTGGGGTGGCGGTGCTCGCTGGCGCGGTCAGTTTCGCGTCGCCGTGTGTGGTCCCGCTGGTGCCGGGGTATCTCGCCTACCTCACTGGGCTGGTCGGTGTTGATGGCGACGGGGACGACGCCGGTGTGCAGAGCCGAGGCCGGATGCTCGGCGCGGTGGCGCTGTTCGTGCTCGGGTTCTCGGTGGTGTTCACCGCCAGCGTGGTGACCGTCCTCGGCATTGCGGACCGGCTCATCCTCAACGAGGTCACCCTGCAGCGTGTCGGCGGCGTGGTCACCATCGCGATGGGGCTGGTGTTCGTCGGGCTGGTCCCGGCGCTGCAGCGGGACCTGCGCGTGCACCCCCGACCAGGACTGGACTCCCGGCCAGGGCTCAAACCGCGGCATGTGCTCGGCGCCCCGCTGCTGGGTGCGGTGTTCGGCCTGGGCTGGACGCCGTGCCTGGGGCCCACCCTGGTGGGGGTGATCGCGCTGGCCGTCGGCACCCCCGGCGGTGGGCTGGCTCGCGGGGTGCTGCTGGTGGCCGCCTACTGCCTCGGGCTGGGGCTGCCTTTCCTGCTGCTTGCTATCGGCGCCGGGCGGGCGATCCGCGCGATGTCCTGGTTGCGTGCGCACGTCCGGGGGGTGCAGCTGGCTGGCGGGGGGATGCTGGTGCTGGTCGGGCTGATGCTCGTCACCGGGTTGTGGGCGGAGTTCGTCGCCCTCCTCCAAGGGCCCGTCCAGGGTTTCGAGACGCCGATCTGATGAGCCGACTGACGCAGCCGATGGCGCTGGCCCGCAACACCTGGCGTGGGCTGACCAGCATGCGCACCGCACTGGTGCTGCTGTTCCTGCTGGCGCTGGCTGCGCTGCCCGGCGCCCTGCTGCCGCAGTACTCGCTGAACCCCGAACGAGTCCGGACATACCAAGCTGAGCACCCGACGCTGGCCCCGATACTGGACCGGCTGGGCTTGTTCGAGGTGTTCGCCAGCCCGTGGTTCGCCGCGGTCTACCTGCTGCTATTCGTGTCCCTGGTGGGCTGCGTGCTACCGCGCAGCGTCGAGTACGCCCGCCAGCTGCGCCGGGCACCGGTAGCCACCCCCCGCAACCTGAGCCGGCTGCCGCACCACGCTCGCGCCCGGTTGGCCGGCGACCCGGCAGGCGACCCTGCCGCGGCTGGCCCCGACGAGTTC
>JBOHGH010000058.1:0-26715 GCA_050699975.1 Pseudonocardiaceae bacterium
CAGTCGCTCCGACCGCACGGCCCCCGCCCCCCTGGGACCGGCGCCTCTCGTGGTCGCTCCCGGAGGCGCCATGACGTTTCCTGCAGTTCCGCCAGCGAGGTGCTTGGCGATCCAGCCCCTACGGTCGCCCCGGACATGTAGGTACCGCAAGCCCTTGTCAAGATTTCCTGATCGTTCGATCTCACGGTTGACTACCCGCTACGACTGGCGTAGGGCGTCGACCCCTGTCCCCTCAGCTGGCAGAGAAACTCATCCCCGTGGGCGGGTCAATCGGGTGATGATGAGCGGCATGCCCACCCTGGTGCGAGCGGTAGCGGACGAACGCGACTGCCTCCTCGCCTTCCTGGCCGAACAACGTGCCGCCCTGCGCAGAGCCGTGCACGGGCTGACCGACGAGCAGGCTAGGGCCAAGCCGTCGGTCAGCGGGCTGTGCCTTGCTGGGCTGGTCAAGCACGTCGCGAGGGCGGAACGGATCTGGATCGGGACGTTCACTGGCGCCACCACACGTGGCGACGACCAGGACGGCGGTTTCGACCTGGCTGACGGGGACACGCTGGCCTCTCTCCTGGCGCGGTACCGAGCGGTCGTGGAACACACAGCGTCAGTCGTCGTCGGTCTCGGTGATCTCGGACAGCCGGTGCCCATCTCGTATCTCAACTCGCTGATGCCACCGGGGCTGGTCAGGTCGGCACGGTGGGTGTTGTGTCACGTCATCGAGGAGACGGCACGGCACGCGGGCCACGCCGACATCGTCCGCGAGTCGCTGGACGGCGCCACGGCTTTCAAACTCGTCGCCGCCTCGGGGACGCCGTCGTTCACCTGAGCCGGGTGGAGCGCCGAGCGCTGGGCCAGCAGGGCCGCGGGCCGGTCAGAGGCTCACCGCCCAGATCACCGCCAGGAGGGTGAGGGCAACCAGAACCACACCCACCGCGAGCAGCGCCCAGATAACGGCCCCACCCCGAGGGTCGTCTCTGCGGTCCAGCCGCAGCAGGTCGAGCTCGAGGTGCGCTGGCTCGATCATCACTCCTCCTCGTCGATCTCCTTCAGGTGGCACAGCCTCAAGATCGAATATGGGGTGGTCGGTCCCCCTCCCAGGAGCCGTCTGCTCCTGGGCTCCCGAGCTCGACACCAGGGTTGTCGGGCACATTGCGGGCAGCTCTGGTGTCGAGCTCGGGGGGCTTGGGGCGAATGGGGGCGGGATGCTGGGCGGCACAGCTGCGGCAGGGGTTCCGGGCTCAGCGCGGCGGTGCGCTCACATCACAAAAGTTACCTTTGCCGCGACTTGCGCGGATTAGTGTTTGCTTAAACTTTCCATACCGGCCATACCGGGCAGAGCATGCGACGTCAGCACACGGCAGCGGCTCAGGATCTTGGGCCATTCCTCTGACCTGGTCCTTAATTAGGTGGAGCGGGCGACGGAATCGAACCCGCATGGCCAGCTCGGGGGCAGGAACAGGCATCCTGTCACGTCGGCTGGCGAGTTGAGACGGCCGATTGAGTGCAGGGCGGGCTGGGTGCAAAGATCGAGTGCAACCTCAGGAGGAAGCGAGGGAGCCATGGACATCCGGCGTGCAACTCACGTCGCCTGGCGGCAGGGCGGTGACCTACGAGGTCGGAGTTACCGAACGTCTGCCGCTGGCGGGTACTTCCACCGGAGGGCAGGGTTATGAGTACTCATCTGGTCGGGCAGAACAGGCAGCCGGTGGCCACCCGTCCGGTCATTCTGGGCGTCGTCGGCGACTCGGCTACGGGCAAGACCACCCTGACTCGAGGGCTCGTACGCACTCTTGGCGAGGGAGCGGTCGCCCACATCGCCACCGACGACTACCACAGGTTCGACCGCCAGCGGCGTGCCGAGCTTCGCATCACGCCACTCAACCCCGACTGCAACTATATCGACATCATGGCTCAGCACCTGGCGCTCGTCCGCGCCGGAGAACCGATCCTCAAGCCGGTCTATCGGCATGCTGACGGGACGTTCGGGCCGCCAGAATATGTGCTGCCGCATCGGTTCGCGGTCGTCGACGGCCTGCTTGGCTACCACACGCCCCAGTTGCGCGACTGCTACGACGTGCGGGTTTATCTCGCTCCGCCGGAGAACCTGCGGCGCCGATGGAAGATCCAGCGCGACTGCTCCCGGCGGGGTTACACCACGGACCAGGTGCTCGCCGAGCTCGACCGGCGCGAGCCCGATTCGGAAGCGTTCATCAGGCCGCAGCAGGCCTACGCGGACATCGTCGTCACATTCGAGGCGGGCGACGAGGGCGACGTCGAGCACCTCCCGGCGCAGTTGACGCTGCGAAAAGGCCTGCTTCACCCCGACCTATCTCCCCTGTTGGATGCGGACGTCGGGATCACCATGGAGGACGCCGGTGACGCCCAGGTACTGCGTATCCCGGGCCGGGTCCCGCCAGCGCGGGCGGCTGAGATCGAGCAGGTGATTTGGGAGTGGATGCACTTCGCCAGTCACTTGCGCTCCGAGAGGCTGGGCGAGTTCACCGTCGGCACCGACCTTCACCGCTCCGAGTCGCTGGCACTCGTCCAGCTTTTGCTTCTCTATCACCTGGTCATGGCCAAGGCAGCGGTAGCCCTGGGCGGCATCGGCGCCCGTGCTGACGGGAGCAGCGCCCTGGCCTGGGCCGGGAGGGCAGGCGAAGCCGCGGTCGAGGCCGAAAGCGCCCCGACGGAGTCCGAACGCGAGGGCGTCGCGACCCCGGTGCCCGCCGGGCTCGACGAGGACAGGGGAGAGACGGCCTCGAAGTAACGTCGAGGATTTCGCCACCCTCACCGAGTACGTCGGTGCGGAGCCGGGTGATCGCAGGAGGCATCGTGCGTTTCGATGAGGGCGCCGAGCTCGACACGTCCCAGGTCGACGATCAGCGCGGCGGCCGAAGGCGTGGTGGCCGGGTGGCGGTGGGTGGCGGGGTCGGCATCATCGGTCTGCTGCTCTACGTCCTGCTCACCCAGCTCGGCGGCGGCCCGGACAGCCCCCTGCCCAGCGGGCTGCCTGGGCTCGGCGCGGGGCAGAGTGCCGACGACACGCAGATCAGCGAGAGCTGCCAGTACGGCCGGGACGCCAACACCGCGCTCGACTGCGAGGTCGTTGCCGTCGTTAACTCCCTCGACGTTTACTGGACCGATGCCTTCGCCCGGTCCGGCCAGACCTACCGCAAGCCCCGGATCAACTTCTTCAACGGCGGGGTAGACAGCGGCTGCGGCAGCGCGAGCTCAGAAGTCGGCCCGTTCTACTGCCCTGCCGACCGCGAGAGCTACATTGACCTGCGCTTCTTCGGGGAGCTCGAGCAGCGCTTCGGCGCGAAGGGCGGCCCGTTCGCCCGGGGGTACGTGATCGCGCACGAGTACGGCCACCACGTGCAGAACCTGCTCGGCACATCACGTCAGGTCCAGGCGGGCGACTCCGGGCCGACCTCCGGCTCGGTGCGGCTGGAACTGCAGGCCGACTGCTACGCCGGGGTCTGGGCGAAGAACGCGAGCACCACCCCGGGATCGTCCGGCCGGCCGCTGATCACCAATGTGACCGACACAGACGTCGCCGCGGCACTGGACACCGCCGCCCGCAGTCCGGGGACCCGACAAGCTGCGACACCTTCGATACCCGCGAACTCGGCTGAGCCCGATGGAGCTCAGGGCGACTAATCGGGGCGATCGCATGCGGAATGAAGGGGACAACGCGCCACCATGGGAATCCGAGAGACGAACCGCTCTCCAGCATCCGCGTTACCGGCGATGAACGACTTGCCACCCACCGACTCCTCGACTGCTGTCGTTACGCCGGACTGGGTCAAACACGCCGTCTTCTACCAGATCTTCCCGGACCGGTTCGCGAAGAGCGAGACTCTGCAGAAGCCACCCAACCTCGAGCCGTGGGACAGCGATCCAACGCCGTTCGGGTACAAGGGCGGGGACCTCGCAGGTGTCCGGGAGCGCCTCGATTACCTGCAAGACCTGGGTGTGACGGCGCTCTACTTCAACCCGATCTTCCAGTCGGCGTGCAACCACCGCTACCACACCCACGACTACTACAAGGTCGATCCGCTGCTCGGCGGGGACGATGCGTTCGACGCGCTGCTCGCCGAGTGCCGGCGGCGCGGCGTGCGGATGGTGCTCGACGGGGTGTTCAACCACGCCAGTCGAGGCTTCTTCCCGTTCAACGACGTGCTCGAGAACGGCCCGGCGTCTCCGTGGCGCGACTGGTTCACCGTTCACGAGCACCCGGCCAACGCCTACGACCACGGCCGGCCGCCCGGCTACGACGCCTGGGCCGGGCTGCACGCCCTGCCCAAACTCAACACCGACAACCCGCAGGTCCGCGAGTACCTGATGCGCGTCGGCGAGTACTGGTTGCGCAAAGGGATCGACGGCTGGCGGCTCGACGTCCCGTTCGAGATCCAGTCGGAGGGGTTCTGGCAGGAGTTCCGGCAACGGGTCAAGGCAATCAACCCCGAGGCGTACATCGTCGGCGAGATCTGGGGGGACAGCCGGCCGTGGCTGCAAGGCGACCAGTTCGACGGCGTCATGAACTACCTCTTCGCCGAGGCGGCGATCGCCTTCAGCGCCGGCCACCGCGTCCGCCGCGAGACCGTCGAAGATCGCGCCTACGCCCCCTGGCCCGGCATCGACGGCCGCACCTACGCGGCCAAGATCGACCACCTTCTGCGCCTCTATCCCTGGCCGATCCAGCTCACCCAACTCAACCTGCTGGACAGCCACGACACCTCCCGCTTCGTCACCATCACCGGCGACGACCGGGCCAGCGTCCAGCTCGGTTCGCTGCTGCTGTTCACCTTCCCCGGCGCCCCCTCGATCTACTACGGCGACGAGATCGGCCTGACCGGGGCGCTGCCGCCGGACCACTGGGCGCGCAAGACCTTCCCCTGGGATCAACCGCAGCGCTGGGACCTCGACGCGCTCGCCTTCCACAAGGCGCTCATCGCGCTGCGCCGATCCACCCCTGCCCTCCAGACCGGCGACTACGCTCCCCTCTACGCCGATCCGGACGTCTACGCCTTCGCCCGCACCCTGCAGGGCAGCACGATCATCACTGCCGTCAACGTCGCCGAGGACCCCCGCCAGGTCGAGATACCGCTGACCGGCCGCCTACCGGCGCAGCCCACCACAACCGCGATCCTCTTCACGACGGGCGGCACACCCACCGCCGAGATCACCCCCGGCACGCTGTGAACCACCCCGGGTCTGATGGAGGCTCTGTCCTGAGTGGAGGATGGAGAAATGGCCCGGTCTAGGAGGCACCCTCGTGAGGTGCGTGAGCGCGCGGTGGCGCTGGTGTTGGAGCATCAGTCGGAGTACGCGTCGCGGTGGGAAGCGATTGTGTCGATCGCGGGGAAAGTCGGTGTGTCGCGTGAGTCGTTACGCCGGTGGGTGCGCCAGGCCGAGACGGACGCGGGTGCGCGGTCGGGTACGACCAGTGAGGATACGGAGCGGATTCGCCTGTTGGCGCGGGAGAATCGTGAGTTGCGGCGGGCGAACGAGATCCTGAAGGCGGCGTCGGTTTTCTTCGCGAGGGAGCTCGACCCTCGACTGCCACGCTCGTAGCGTTCATCACGGAGCATAAGAATCGGTTCGGGATCGAGCCGATCTGTGTGGTGCTGACTGACGTCGGTATGCAGATCGCCCCGTCCACCTATTATGCGGCGTGTTCTCGGCCGCCGTCGGCGCGCGCAGTGCGCGATGAGGAACTGAAGAAAGAAATCAAGCGGGTGTATGAGGAGAATTACTCGGTGTATGGGGCGGAGAAGGTGTGGTGGGCGTTGAACCGGGAAGGCATCGTCGTGGGTCGGTGCCGGATCGAGCGCCTCATGCGCTCGTTGGGCCTGGTCGGCGTGGTGCGGGGCAAGACGGTCCGCACCACGGTGTCCGACCCGGACGGTGTCCGCGCACCGGACCTGGTGAAGCGCCAGTTCACCGCCGGCGCCCCGAACCGGTTGTGGGTGGCCGATTTCACCTACGTGGCCACCTGGGCGGGTACGGTGTACACCGCATTCACCATTGATGTGTTTTCCCGGAAAGTTGTCGGCTGGAAAACGAGCATGTCCAAGGAGACTGGTCTCGTTTTGGACACGATCGAGATGGGGCTTCGCTGCAGATGCTACCGGGGGGATGACGGAGAAAGCAAGCTTGTTCACCATTCCGACGCGGGTAGTCAGTACACGTCGTTCCGGTTCACCCAACACCTCCTCGACGCCGGTATCGACGCCTCGATCGGCACCGTCGGAGACGCCCTCGACAACGCACTGGCCGAATCGATGATAGGCTTGTACAAGACCGAGTTGATTAAACCACACGGCCCATGGCATACTATTGAAGAAGTCGACGTCGCCACCGCGGCATGGGTGGATTGGTACAACAACCGTCGATTGCACGGAGCCTGCGGAGGTAGGCCACCGGTGGAGTTCGAGACCCTGTACGAGTCAGGCGACCTGATCAGCTTGGTCGCCTGACCCCAACAACGAGTCTCTACCGAACCCGGGGTGGTTCACTGATGCTGAAGCTCCCTGCGCGCACCGGCGCGATCTTCGACACTTCCCCCACCCGCCACGACGGCGCCTGAGCGCCAAGATCTCCCAGGACTTCCTCTTTGGCTGCTCGTTGTCGGAGGGAAGGGGGTGCGATGCTGGGCGTTGTGTCACGGCCGCGGCGGGTGTTTTTGAGTCATACGACGGAGTTGCGGCGATTTCCGGCCGGGGGGTCGTTTATGGCGGCCGCGGAGCGGGCGATAGCCAGGGCCGGGGACGCGGTCTGTGACATGGCGTATTTCAGCGCGCGGGATGGGCAGCCGGCGCAGGTGTGCCGGGACGCGGTGTTGAGCGCCGATGTGTATGTCGCGGTGGTGGGGTTTCGGTACGGCTCGCTGGTGCGGGATCGCCCGGAGCTGTCGTACGTGGAGTTGGAGTTCGAGGTGGCCAGCGAGGCTGGTTTAGCGCGGCTGGTGTTGCAGTTGGGCGAGGAGACGGAGGGTCCGATGGATCTATTCGTAGACCTCGACCATGGTGTACGCCAAGCGGCGTTTCGGGCGCGGCTGGCTGACAGCGGGTTGACCACGGCCACGGTTACCACGCCTGAGGGGCTGAGCGAAGCGTTGTATCAGGCGCTGGTCACGCTCGACCGCACCAGCCTCGACGGCACTGCGGGATCGCGGGGACCGTTGTTTGTCGTGCCGCCGTTGCGAGGTAATGAGGTCGACCGTCCGGGATTGATGGCGGATCTGGTGGGGGCGGTGACCCGGTCGGGCGCGGGCGCGGTGGGCACGACGACAGGGTTGTGGGGTGCGGGGGGCTTCGGGAAGTCGACGTTGGCTCGCCTATTGGCGCACCGCGTCGAGGTCCGGCAGGAGTTCCCCGGCGGGGTGGTGTGGGTGACCGTTGGCGAGGACATCAGTGGGCCGGAATTGGCGGAGAAGGTCACCAACGTGGTGTGCCTGCTGGGTGGTGAGCGGCCGGGATTGACCGATCCGGTGGCGGCGGGTGCGCAGTTGGCGCGCGTCTTGGGTGCTCGGCGAGTGTTGTTGGTTGTGGATGACGTGTGGAGTCCGGCGCAGGTGGAGCCGTTCCTGATCGGTGGGCCACGGGCGGTGCGGTTGTTCACCACCCGCGTTCGGGGTGTCTTGCCGGGTTCGGCGCAGCTGGTGGTGGTCGATGAAATGGACCGCGGCGAGGCGCAGCAGTTACTCACCGACGGGGCGGAGGGGGTGCGTGGTGCTGTGGTGGCGGGGTTGTTGGCGGCGACGGGGCGGTGGCCGGTGCTGTTGGGGTTGGTTAATGCCGCGGTCCGCGCCGACCTGAACGCCGGCCGGACGGCCGAGGAGTCGATGCGGGAGATCTTGGATGAGTTGCGCTCGGCGGGCCCGACCGCGCTGGATGTCACCGACGCCACCGAGCGCCACACCGCGGTGGCTCGAACGATCGGAGTCAGCCTGTCCCGGCTGACCGACCCGCTGCGGACCCGCTATCTGGAGTTGGCGGTGTTCGGGCCGGACGTGGCGATCCCAGTGCCGGTGCTGGCCCGGTACTGGAAGGTCACCGCGGGGTGGTCAGTGGGTCAGACCCGGCGGTATTGCCAGCGTCTGGCCGAGCTGGGTCTGGTCAGCGACTACCACCACGACCAGGTGGGGTTGCATGACGTCATCCACGCCTACCTGCGAGAACAAACTCACAACCGACGCGGCGAATTGCACCGGGCACTCGTAGAGGCCCACCGAAGCCTCGTCCGAGACGCCGGTGGGGTAAGCGCGTGGTGGCAGCTGCCCGCGGAGGAGACCTATTTGTGGGCGTGGTTGCCCACTCACCTGCACGGTGCTGGACTGGACCACCAGCTGTGTGTGCTCCATCCCGGGTGGCTGGTCGGGAAGCTTGAGCAGATAGGACCGGCCGGGCTGGTAGCTGACCTCGCCCTGTCCGATGACCCGCTATCCAGAGCACTGGGTACTGCGGTGCGGCAAAACGCCCACGTCCTCGCGCCGCTGCACCCTCCGGGATCACTTGCTGCGACCCTGGCCACCCGACTGTCTGGTGACGGGCCGACCAGAGCTATCGCCGACCAGCTAGTCGCCGGGCTGACCACACCGCACCTGCGGGCCATCGCCGCACTGCCCGATCTGTCACAGCCGGTGCTGTCCCGGGTTCTGACCGGCCACACCCGCAGGGTGTCGGCGTTGGTGGTGGCCCCGGGTGGGTCCTGGTTGGCCTCCGCCGACACCGGCGGGGAGGTGCGGGTCTGGGACTCGGCTACCGGCCCCGCGCACTACACCCTGATCGGCCACAGCTGCGGGGTGGGTGGGTTGGTGGTGGCCCCGGATGGGTCCTGGTTGGCCTCCGCGGATGATGCGGGGGAGGTCCGGGTCTGGGACCTCACCACCCGCGTAAGCCGCCACATCCTGACCGGCCACAGCGGCGGGGTGGGCAGGTTGGTGGTGGCTCCGGATGGGTCGTGGCTGGCCTCCGCCGGTGGGGATGGGGAGGTGCGGGTTTGGGATCCGGTCACGGGCGTTCCACGCCTGACCTTGACCGGCCACGCTCGCGGGGTGGGTGCGTTGGTGGTGGCCCCGGATGGGTCCTGGCTGGCCTCCGCCAGTAGGGATGGGGAGGTGCGGATTTGGGATCCGGTCACGGGCGTTCCACGCCTCACCCTGACCGGCCACGCTCGCGGGGTGGGTGCGTTGGTGGTGGCCCCGGATGGGTCCTGGCTAGCCTCCGCCGATGACGACGGGGTGGTGCGGGTCTGGGACCCGGCCACGGGTCTTGGTCGTCACATTCTGACCGGCCACAGCGGTGGGGTGTGGACGTTGGTGGTGGCCCCGGATGGGTCTTGGTTGGCCTCTGCTGGTGAGGACGGGGTGGTGCGGGTCTGGGACCCGGCCACGGGTCTTGGTCGTCACATTCTTACCGGCCACAGCGGTGGGGTGTGGACGTTGGTGGTGGCCCCGGATGGGTCCTGGCTGGCCTCCGTCGACGAGGGCGGGGAGGTGCGGGTGTGGAACCCGGTCACGGGCACGGTCCGGCACACCCTCACCGGCCACACAGACACGGTGCGGGCGTTGGTGGTGGCCCCGGATGAGTCCTGGCTGGCCTCCGCCGGCGAAGATGGGGAGGTACGGGTGTGGGACCCGGTCACGGGCACGGCCCGGCGCACCCTCATTGGTCACACCGGCACGGTGACGGGGCTGGCGGGGTCCCCGGACGGATCCTGGCTGGCCTCTGCCGACACCAGCGGGCAGGTGCGGGTCTGGGACCCGGCCACGGGCACGGCCCGGCGCACCCTCATCGGTCACACCCGCACGGTGACGGGGCTGGCGGGGTCCCCGGGCGGATCCTGGCTGGCCTCTGCCGACACCAGCGGGCAGGTGCGGGTCTGGGACCCGATCACCGGCATCGTCCGGCACACCCTTACCGGCCACACTCGCGGGGTGCGAGTGTTGGCGGTGGCTCCGGACGGGTCTTGGCTGGCTTCCGCCGGCTACGGCGGGGAGGTGCGGGTGTGGGATCCGGCCACCGGTACCGTCTGGCGCACCCTTACCGGCCACACTCGCGGGGTGCGAGTGTTGGCGGTGGCTCCGGACGGGTCTTGGCTGGCTTCCGCCGGCTACGGCGGGGAGGTGCGGGTGTGGGATCCGACCACCGGTACCGTCTGGCACACCCTCACCGGCCACACCGACCCGGTGCGGGCGTTGGCGGCGGCCCCGGACGGGTCTTGGCTCGCCTCCGCTGGCGAAGACTGGGAGGTGCGGGTCTGGGACCTGTCCACGGGCACCACCCGCCACGTCCTCACCGGCCACACCCACTGGGTGGAGGCGTTGGCAGTGGCCCCGGACGGGTCTTGGCTGGTCTCTGCCGACGGGGGCGGCGAGTTGCGGGTCTGGGACTCCAGCACCGCCGCGCCACTCACGTCACTGCGCGTCGCGGGCTCGTTGTCACACCTTTCAATCACGTCTACGATGATCGCCGCTGCCGGCGAATGTGGTCCCTATTTCCTTGCGTTTTGCCATGGAATCCAACCTGGGCAGGTCACTGTGCCATGACCTGGCTCAGAGGTGGCACGTCGCCCGGTGCAGCAAACAATGCCCGCCCGCCCACGCCCGCGGCTACTCCCGGGACAGCGGCCACCGGCTCGCCTCAAACGCTGAGATCATCTTTGACAATGCCCGCGTCCCGGCCGCGGCCGAAGATCGCTAGGCCGTCGACTACGGCAACCCGCTAGCGGAGGTACTCCTCGATCACGTCCGCGCCACGGGTGGCCCCGCCGCTGTCCCGGATGGCCTCGCGCATCCGGTCGAGGTTGGCGTGTACCCCGGGATCGGAGGCGACCCGAGTGACCGCGGCGCGCAGCGCGTCGGCGGTCACGGTGCTGGCGTCCAGTCGCTCGCCAAGCCCCAGCTCCTGCACCCGATCGGCATTGGCGAGCTGCTCTGGCATCTGCGGGAACGTGATCAGCGGAACGCCGTAGTACAGCGCCTCCATCGTGGAGTTCATCCCGGCGTGCGAGACGAACGCGGTGGCATGTCGGAGCACCGCCAGTTGCGGGAACCGCGGTCGAATATCCACAGTGGAGGGAAGGGGGCCCAGCACGGCGGTGTCCACCTCACCCACGGTCATCGCCACCTGCCACGACCCGTCGCCGAAGGCCTCGATACAGGTGCGGTAGAACTCGGGGTGATCGGTGAAGATCGTGCCCAGCGAGATGAACAGCACCCGGGCCCCGGGATCAGGGGGGGACCACGGTTGCGCCTGTTCCCGGTTGCCGAGCAAGGGGCCCAGGAAGCGGAAGCGTTCGTCGAAGCTGTCCCCGGCCGGCTGGAACTCCCGCGGGACGAAAACGAGGTTCAGCGTCTCGGCCACGTCCATCGTGCCGGCGACGTCAAGATCAACACCGTGCTCACCGGAAAATTGCGCGCAGTCGATGGCCAGTGCAGTCATCACGGGATGGTCGGCGAGCCCGGCTGTCAACTGCGCGTCCAGCGAGTACGTCTCGTTCGACGCGAGGTGTGGGACGCATCGCACAGCCGGGATGCCCAGCTTCCCGGCCACGATCCGGGCCGGCCAGTTCGTCGCGTCGTAGCAGACCACGTCCGGGCGCTCGGTGACGCAGCGCTCGTGCAGCACCGGATAGGTCGCGCGCATCGCGGCAAAATAGTGTCGCAGCCACCCCGCGGTGATCTCGGGGCCGACCTCCGGTGGCGGAGTGAAAGGCTCCAGCGGCGGCAGCGCTACCCACCGCGCACCGGCACTGGTAACCGCGCCGGAGTGCTCCGCAGCGGTGGCGTAGTCCACCCGGTGCCCGCGCCGCACGAGCTCCTCGACCAGTGGCAGCGTCGGGTTCACATGCCCGTGCCCGGCGAGGGCCACGAACAGCAGATGCTTAGGTATGCCCGGATCGTAGCGATCGGCTCAGCGCGCGAGCTCACGGTCCATCTCAACCGCTAGGGTTTCGGGATGGTGTCGATCTTGTTCATCGGATTGGCGTCGAGGGGGTCGTGGCGGACCGCCCAGCGGCAAAACGACGCGACGGCCCCGATCGCCGTGTGTGAGACGCTACGTGATGTCAGACACGGTCGGTACGGTGCCTCGGCATGATCGAGCCGTCCTACGTGCGCGCCACTCGGGCGGGCTACGACGCCGTCGCCGCCGACTATTCCGAGTGGGTCAGCGACGATCTTGCGGCCAAGCCCTTGGACCGTGCGTTGCTGGCCGCGTTCGCCGAACTCGTACACGCAGACGGTGCCGGGCCAGTGGGTGATCTTGGTTGCGGATCCGGCCGGGTGACGGCGCACCTGCGTTCTCTCGGGTTGAGCGCCTTCGGTGTCGACCTGTCGCCAGCGATGGTTGTCTTGGCCCGGCGGGCGTACCCCGGCCTGCGGTTCGATGAAGGCTCGATCACCGCTGTGGACGCGGCTGACGGTGCTCTCGGCGGCATCGTCGCGTGGTATTCCATCATCCACACGCCACCAGAGAAATTGCCGGTGGTGTTCGCCGAGTTCCATCGCGCACTGGCACCGGGCGGCCACCTGCTACTCGCCTTCCAAGTCGGCGACAAGCCCCGCCACTTGGCGGAGGCGTTCGGCCATGTGGTGTCGCTCGACTTCTACCGCTTCCAGCCAGATCGAGTCGCACAGCTGTTGCATGAAGCCGGGCTTGCCGTGATCGCCCGGCTACTGCGCGAGCCCGACGAGACCGAGAGGGTCCACCAGGCCTACGTCCTGGCCCGGAAACCGACAACGATTGGCGACATCCGTGACGTCCGATAGCGGATCTTCTTCCGAGATCGCGGCTCAGGTCGACAGCCGGGTGAGGAGGTCGGCGTATGTCTGGTCGACCTCCCCATCCACGGTAACCACGGGCGGGGGTTCGGCCTTCGCGCAAGGGCGAGGTCATGCGAGACACGCGCCGAGGCGACGCGCTGTCATGCCGATTTGAGGGCGTGGCTGTATGGGTTGGCTGGTGCTGGGTGGATGGCCGGTGCCCGTTGTTTCGATGTCCTTCACTTCAGACGACGGTTCCTGAGGCGTTCCGCAGACGCTAGGCGTGGGCGTCGTGGCAGAACAGGGCCGTCCAGAGGAACGGCTCGCCGAAGTGGGGGGACTCGGGTGGTTTGTGGCGCATGCGGCGCAGTTCCACTTCTCTGAGGTGGGAGAAGATCCAGCGCAGGGATCCGGTGTGTAGGCGAGGCCGCCATCCAAGCTGTGGTGGCGGTAGAGGTCGGTGTCGGGGAGTTCGGAGTCCATCTCGCCGGCCGCGAAGCAGGCGAGGGCGAGATGTCCACCAGGGGCGAGGTACCGGTCGAGGAGGTCGAGGTAGCTGATGCGGCGGTGCGGTGGCAGGTGGTGGAAGCAGCCGGAATCGTAGATCAGGTCATACGGGCCGCGCAGGTCGGTCGCGGTGAGGGTGAAGGCGTCTGCGCAGTGGAATTGGACCTCGGCGCTCGCCTCGCGGGCGCGGTCCTTGGCCCAGCCGATGGCCGTCGGGGAGAGGTCCACGGCGTCCACCGTGAATCCCGCCGAGGCGAGGTGTAGGGCGTTGCGGCCGGGGCCGCAACCCAGGTCCAGGGCGCGGCCCGTGGTGATGAGGCCGCGGTCGAGGTAGGAGACGAGGTTCTCATCCGGTTTCGCCACGAAGAACGGCACGGGCCTGGAGCGGTCCGCGTAGAGCTTGTCCCACCAGGAGGAGCCGGAGTCGGCTGTCCAACGGTCGGCCTCCGGTGCGAACAGCCCGTCCAGAAGCCTCAGTACGTCGTCCACCGTGCGTATGCTTCGGTCCATCTGGCCCCTTCCAGCGAAAGATGATCTTAGGTCAGAAGGTCACAAGGTCCAGCTCATGGTGTGAGCGGACGGTATGGGCGGCGTTCGGCGGGCTCGGGCGAGGGCAGGAAAGCGTCCCCATGCGGCACTTCGATGATCGGGCCGTCGACTCACACTACCTACGGCGGTCGATCCCACTCTCATGCCGCGTGGTTTGTGTTCGCGTCGGTGTCCGGGTCTGGTAGATCGGGAAGGGTCGCCGTTTTGGCTGGTGGGGGCTGTGGAGCGGGCGACGGGAATCGAACCCGCATGGCCAGCTTGGAAGGCTGGGGCTCTACCATTGAGCTACGCCCGCATGCCCCGCGGCGGGCGGAGCGGCCCAAGCGTACCTGCTGCCAGCCTCTGTGCGGACGTGTGCCGTAGGGCCGACGCGGGCAACCTGGCGGTCGCGTAGGCTGCGCCTGCACCGTCGGTGCACGGGGTGTGGCGCAGTTTGGTAGCGCACTCGCTTTGGGAGCGAGGGGCCGTGGGTTCAAATCCCGCCACCCCGACCAGGCAAGGCAGGTCTGCTCAAGATTGACAAGTTGGCCGAATGTAGTAACGGTGTAGCAACGACCTGGTCACACGTCGTCCCACTCGATGCTGTCAAGCGCCTCGCGCATAGCATCAAGCTGCGGTGTTTGCGTAGATGCCCCAGGTGACGACGAGGTCGGCGCTCCGGGCGATCCGAACGGGTGGGAGGAGTTCCTTTGCGTACACTGTTCCGTTCATTCGGGAGGGCCTGATACCCGCGGCTACCCGATCCGGATCGCGATCACAGGCCGTAGTATGGGCTGGCTGCGGGCGGTTGTGTTCTGCGATAGCAGCTAGTAGTACCGGCATGGGGGTCTAGCAGCCCGCTCGGTTACTTGTCGTCGTCGCTGAACTTGTTCTCGGCGTCGTCAACTGCACCGGTGTCGTCAACTGCACCGGTGTCGTCAACAGCGCTGGTGTCGTCAACAGTGCCGGTAGCCTGGTCGTCCCGTAGGTCGTGCCCGGCTTCCTTGACCTCGCCGGTCAATAGATCACGCTTTTCGACGTTCTCTGGGTCCTCAAGACCCAACATCCGACCGACCTTCTTTTCCGCCTCACCGATAAGCTGCTCGGCCTTGTCCTTGGCCTTTTCAAAACTGCTCATGGTTTCCTCCCTATGATCAGGGACCGGCTGGTGCCAGGTGTTCCTGTGATCAAGGCGTACCCAAAAAAGCCTCTGACATACGTCAGCGGCGCTCGGCCACCCTATCGGATGAACGGATAGGTGAGTACCAGCCAGCGGCCGACGCTGCTCATGTCTGGTGCCAGATGATGCGACGTATTGTGTTCAGTTGAGCGTGGCACTGCCTCGCGTCGATCTCGATGGTGACGATACGGCCGGTGTATGCGACGACCGGGTCGGTGCCGTCGGGTTTCAGCGGCGCGGTGCCCGCCCCAGTCGCAGCAGCACCGACTCACCGGGTGCGTCGTCGAGCCCGTCGTTGTCCACGGCGCCCACCAGCTCACCCAGCCCGGTGATCGCCAGACCCTCGGGTTTGTCAGCGACGACGCCGCCGCCCGCGCTCAGCGCCGGAATCAGGTCGAGCACCGTCTGCTTGACCAGCACAGGCCGCGATAACCCGGCGGGCACTGGCGTCGCCCCGGCCAGCTCCACCCGCGTAACCTTCTTGATCTGGGCGTCGTCGCCGCGCCGGTTGTCCCGCTCGATCAGCAGCAGCGTGTCGTCATCTACCGTGGTGACCTCGGACAACCCGACGGTAGCGCCCGCGGGTGCGGGGTCCAGCGGGTAAGCGACGAAGTCCCACCGGCCGGTCGCCGGGATGAACCGGGCCAACTTCACCTGGCCGGGCTGGTCGTCGGCCCACGTGCGCTGCACGGCGACCCAGACCTGCTCGTTGACGCCCCGCCCGATGGTTGTGACGCCCTCGAAACCGTTCGACGTCGCATTGGCCGCGATCTCCTCGGGCAGCGGCACCTCACTCACGACGGCGCCGCTCGGGTCCACCTCGACCAGCAGGTTCGGAATCTGCTCGCCGTCGCCCTCCGCGGCGATCCAGTATCCGCCGCCCGGGCGCGTCGCGATGCCCTCGGCGTCGTAGCCGACCGGCGCGCCGTCCTTGGTGACCGTCAGCGCGCCGGTGAGCAGCGCGGGTCGCCGGAGGGAGTCGATGTTCAGCACGCGGGTGGGGGTGTAGGCGTTGTCTTCGACGGCGACCAGGCCGCCTAGGGGACCCGGGATGCCCGGCGCGGCGTCGAGCCCGGACAGCGCCCCGAACCCGATCGGCGGGCTTCCCGCCGAGACAATCGACGGCGCCGCGGCGTTGCGCGCCAGCACCAGCACCAGTGGCGTGCTGGTCATCCGGTAGGTGGAGATCGAGGAGCGGACGTTGTCGGCGGCCGAGTCCTCCTCGGCTGCCACGACCAGGGCGCCGCGCTGTGGCAGCGGCAGCAGCCCTTCCGGCCCCACGCCGGTGGGCATGGCCTGCACGAGCTCGGGGCGGCGCGGGTCGTTCACCCGGCAGACCGCTACGAGATTGGCCCGTTCCAATGCGACGAATGCGTAGCGCTGCCGTCCATAGGTGGCGACAGCGATGCCCTCGGGCTCCACGCCCTTGTTCTCGACCCGGCCCTCGGGATATTGGCCGTAACGGGCTGCGAGCTGATCCAGCTCGGCGCCGGAGGAGAACACGACCGAGCCGTCCCGGGTGTCGAACACCGTCCATGTGCGGCTGCCGCCCACCAGGTCGCCTTCGTCGGCGGTGGCGATGAAGCGGTCGTCGAGCCAGGACACTCCGTCGGGCTCGCGCGGCACGGTCACGGTGCCATCGAGGCGGATCGCGCCGTCCTCGACGGTGTCCACACCGGACGCGGTGCCGTTGCCTGCGGAGAAGTCGGTGACGACGCTGCCGCTTGCCAGGTCCACGACCACGATGTGGTTGTTCTCCTGCAGGGTGACGACCACCTGGTTGCGGCTGTTGATCGACACGAATTCGGGCTCGGGGTCCTCGGGCACGACGTCGGCGAGCCCGGTGAGGTCCACGCGGCGGACCGGCCAGTCCGTGGGCGCGCCGGTGAGCTCCACGATGGACAGGAAGCCGGCGGGCGGCTGCGGGATCGCCCCGTCGTTGACGTCCTCGTCGCGCTCGTTCTCGATCGCCACCGCGGCATACCGGCCTTCGACGGAGATGTCGACGGAGTCGGGCTGCCCACCCAGGTCGTGCTCGGCGACGATCGCGCGAGTCCGCACGTCCACGACCACCAGCCGCCCCGACGGCGCGGTGAACGACGCGGAGGTGTTCACCGCGACCAGCGCCAGGTCACCGACAATCTTCACCGAGGTCGGCTCGCCCGGCATCGGCAACACTCCGTCGGGACGCGGCGCGGCGACGTCGGCGAGGTCGACGAACCCGATCCGCTCCGCGGGGGAGTCGGTGTAGACGACCAGCCTGCCGTCCTTCGTGGCCGCGGCGATCTCGGCCGCCGTCTGCTGGTCGGGGGAGGAGTTGCGGAACACCGGTAGCGTCGCGACGCGGTCGAACCGCTCGCCGCGCTCCGGTACTCCGAAACCGGCCGCCGGCCCGGCTTGCGCGGTGCCGGTGAGGCCGACCGTGACCGCCACGGCGCACAGGGCGGCGATCACCGCCCGCCGGCGCGTGTGGATCATGAGCACAACCGTCTCCTTTGAGGTCTCCGGATGGGCGGTTTGTACCGGTACGCGCAGTCCCTGAGGTGAACGGCCGGTGGACGGTCGGCCGATAAAAGATGACTGATTCACTCGATCGTGTGACGCCGAAAGGGGAGTCCCTCCCGTGCAACGCCCCAAACGGGTAGACCGGGGTGCTCGCATAGACTCTGAGCACACTTCCTGTCCGGCGGCAGTGGCTGCGCCGGGCGCGCTCTCATCTTTCCCCGAGGAGTACTCGTGAAGAGCACCGTCGAACACCTCAGTCCGACGCGCGTCAAGATCAACGTCGAGGTGTCGTTCGACGAGTTGAAGCCCGACTTCGACCGCGCTTACAAGAAGATCGCCCAGCAGGTTCGGATCCCCGGTTTCCGGCCGGGCAAGGCGCCGGCCCGGATCGTGGAGCAGCGGCTGGGGCGCGACGTGGTGCTCGACGAGGTGGTCAGCGAGGCGGTGCCGGCGAAGTACGTCGAGCTTGTCACCTCCGGCGAGGTTCGGCCGGTGGGCCGGCCGGAGATCGAGGTCACGAAGATCGAGGACGGCGACCACCTCGAGTTCACCGCCGAGGTCGACGTCCGGCCGGAGATCGAGATGCCCGCGTTCGGCGAGCTTGCCGTGTCCGTCGACGACGTCGAGGTGACCGACGCCGAGGTCGGCGAGCAACTCGACGGGCTGCGTTCCCGCTTCGGCACCCTCACCGGAGTCGAACGCCCGGCGCAGCAGGACGACTTCGTTTCTCTCGACCTGTCGGGCACCATCGACGGCGAGGAGGTCGAGGAGTTGGCGACCACCGGCCTGTCCTATCAGATCGGCTCCGGTCAGCTCATCGAAGGCATCGACGACGCTGTGCTCGGGGCCTCGTCGGGTGAGGAGCGAGTCTTCACCACCACCCTGCTCACCGGGCAGCAGGCCGAAGTCACAGCCAAGGTCCAGGCAGTCAAAGAGCGCGAGCTGCCCCCGGCCGACGACGAGTTCGCCCAACTTGCCAGTGAGTTCGACACCCTCGACGAGCTCCGCGCGGACCTGCGCGAACGGCTCGGCCGGGTCAAGGCGATGCAGCAGGGCGCGCAAGCCCGGGACAAGGTGCTCACGGCACTGCTCGCCACCACCGAGGTCCCGCTGCCGGAGTCGATCCTCAACGCCGAGCTCGAATCGCGCAAGCACGACGCTCTGCAGGCCTTCGAACACGACGAGCAGCGCCTTGGTCAGTGGCTGGAGCAGCAGGGCCACACCGCGGAGGAGTTCGAGACCGACTTGCGCAACGCCGCACAGGAGACGGTGAAGGCTCGCCTGCTGCTCGACGCGATCGCTGACGCCGAGGAACTCTCGGTCACCGACGATGAGCTCACCGAGCGGATCGTCTATCAGGCGCAGCGCCACGGCATCAGCCCGAACGAGTACGCCCAGCGAGCCAAGGACGCGGGCGAGTTGGGCGCCATGTATGCCGACGTCCGCCGCGGCAAGGCCCTGATCACGGTGGTGCGCCAGGCCGCCGTCACCGACGCCACCGGCAACCCCGTCGACATTGACGCACTGCTCGGTTCGGTGACCCCGCAGATCGCCGAGTCGGCCGGGTGACCAGGCGGCAATTGGCGTGACGCTCTGAGCGAACGGAGGGCGTGCCAGGACGTAGCCACCGCTCGCCTTCGTTAGGGTCGGCAGTGTCCCGCTCGGTGACCTTCGAGTCGGACCCTCACCCATCACCGGACCTCATGACAGAAGGCAGGCATACGTGACCTCGGACCACATCGCCTCGGCCGTGCCGCTGCGGGACGCCCCCGCGATGCGGACCGCTTCGGCTGGCCTCAACCTGACGGACTCGGTGTACGAGCGGCTGCTGCGCGAGCGCATCATCGTGCTCGGTTCCCAGGTCGAGGAGAACATCGCCAACCAGATCTGCGCTCAGCTCTTGCTGTTGTCCGCAGAGGACGCCGAGCAAGACATCCGGATCTACATCAACTCACCGGGCGGATCGGTGACCGCGGGCATGGCCATCTACGACACCATGCAGCTGATCGAACCCGATGTGGCGACCTACGCGATGGGCCTGGCCGCCTCGATGGGGCAGTTCCTGCTGTCTGCCGGCACCCTCGGCAAGCGCTACGCTCTGCCGCACGCACGGATCCTCATGCACCAGCCCTCGGCGGGTGTCGCCGGTACAGCGGCGGACATTGCGATCCAGGCCGACATGCTGATCAAGCACAAGCGGGAGATGGCCGAGCTCATCGCCGAGCAGACCGGCCAACCGGTCGAGCGGATCATCGCCGACTCCGACCGCGACCGCTGGTTCACCGCAGAGGAGGCCCGCGAGTACGGCTTCGTCGACCATGTCCTCACCCGCGCCAATTCGCTACCCGACGCGAGCCGCTGAGCTTCGAGGAGCCCCGATGAACTACATGCCGCATGGCCTGCCCCAGGGTCAGCTGCCCCACGATCATGCGCCACAGTCCCGATACGTCCTGCCCTCGTTCATCGAGCGCACCAGCTACGGGGTCAAGGAGTCCAACCCCTATAACAAGCTGTTCGAGGAGCGGATCATCTTCCTCGGGGAGCAGATCAACAACACCTCGGCCAACGACACCATGGCGCAACTGCTGGTGCTGGAGTCCACCGACCCGGACCGCGACATCATCATGTACATCAACTCGCCGGGCGGGTCGTTCACGGCGATGACGGCGATCTACGACACGATGCAGTTCGTCCGGCCGCAGATCCAGACGGTCTGCCTCGGTCAGGCCGCTTCGGCCGCTGCGGTGCTGCTCGCCGCGGGCACACCGGGCAAGCGGATGGCGGTCCCCAACGCCCAGATCCTCATCCACCAGCCGGCGACCGAGGGCGTGTACGGGCAGGTCTCGGACCTGGAGATCCAAGCTGCCGAGATCCAGCGGATGCGGCGCTTGCTGGAGACCACCTTGGCCCACCACACCGGCCAGCCCGAGGAGCGCATCCGTAGCGACATCGACCGGGACAAGATCTTGACCTCCGCGGAGGCCAAGGACTACGGGATTATCGACGAGATCACCCAGATCCGGAAGCTCTCCGCAGTCCGACCCTGACCAGCGTTGCCCGCGACACGCCGAGCGGTGGATGAAGCCGCGTCCATCCGGCGATATCGGGGAGGCTAGTCCTCCCGCACAGCAGGGTTGGGCGGGTACGGTCGAGCACAGATACGCAGACAGGCGCGCTGCGCACCACGCGCCGGGAGGGATCAGAGGCCAGCCCCCATGGCACGGATCGGTGACGGCGGCGACCTGTTGAAGTGCTCCTTCTGCGGGAAGAGTCAGAAGCAGGTCAAGAAGCTCATAGCCGGTCCCGGTGTGTATATCTGTGATGAGTGCATCGATCTGTGCAACGAGATCATCGAGGAGGAGCTCGCCGACGCAGGTGACGTCAAGCTCGATGAGCTACCGAAGCCCAGTGAGATCCACGACTTCCTCGAGACCTACGTCATCGGCCAGGACGACGCGAAGCGCACGCTGTCAGTTGCTGTGTACAACCATTACAAGCGCATTCAGGCCGGAGACAAGGGCCGCGACGACGAGATCGAACTGGCCAAATCGAACATCCTGATGCTCGGCCCGACCGGCTGCGGGAAGACCTACCTGGCCCAGACCTTGGCGAAGCTACTCAACGTGCCCTTCGCCATCGCTGATGCCACCGCGCTGACCGAAGCCGGCTACGTCGGCGAGGACGTCGAGAACATCCTGCTCAAGCTGATCCAGGCGGCAGACTATGACGTCAAGCGGGCCGAGACCGGCATCATCTACATCGATGAGGTCGACAAGATCGCCCGTAAGTCGGAGAACCCGTCGATCACCAGGGACGTCTCCGGCGAGGGCGTCCAGCAGGCGCTGCTGAAGATCCTGGAGGGCACCACCGCCAGCGTGCCACCACAGGGCGGGCGCAAGCACCCGCACCAGGAGTTCATCCAGATCGATACGACGAACGTCCTGTTCATCGTCGCCGGGGCGTTCGCGGGCCTGGACAAGATCATCGAAGACCGGATCGGCAAGCGGGGGCTGGGTTTCGGCGCCGAACTGCGGCCGAAGGCCCAGATCGGCAATGCCGACGTGTTCACTGATGTCATGCCAGAGGACTTGATCAAGTTTGGGCTGATCCCGGAATTCATCGGTCGGCTGCCGGTGGTGGCCAGCGTGACGAACCT
Organism: Pseudonocardiaceae bacterium; assembly: GCA_050699975.1. Taxonomy (GTDB): domain Bacteria; phylum Actinomycetota; class Actinomycetes; order Mycobacteriales; family Pseudonocardiaceae. Next base: position 21,646 of record JBOHGH010000058.1, read on the forward strand.
GGACAAGTGCTCGTTGGTGCAGATCCTCACCGAGCCCCGCAACGCTCTGTCGAAGCAGTACAGCAAGCTCTTCGAGATGGACGGCGTGGAGCTGGAGTTCACCGGCACCGCGTTGGAGGCGATCGCCGATCAGGCGATCCTGCGGGGCACCGGCGCTCGGGGGCTGCGCGCCATCATCGAAGAGGTGCTGCTGCCAGTGATGTACGACATCCCCAGCCGCGACGACGTGGCGAAGGTGGTCATCACCGAGCAGACCGTCCGGGAGAACGTGAACCCGACAATTGTGACCCGGCAGCCCACCCGCCGCGAGCGCCGCGAGAAGTCAGCCTGAATCCATCGAGTCTCGACCCGGACCGCCTGCATCGCCTGCGAACGATCTGCCTGGCGTTTCCTGAGGCGACCGAGAAGCAGGCCTGGGGCGATCCGACGTGGCGGGTCCGGAATCGCATCTTCGCCATGCAGAAGGGCAACTACGACGGTGGACGGCCCTCGCTGTGGTTGAAGGCGCCCGCCGGAGCCGCCGAGGTCCTCATCGCGCCCGATCGAGACCGCTTCTTCATACCTCCGTATGTCGGGCAGAAGGGCTGGATCGGGGTGTACCTGGACGGCTCGGATGCCGACTGGGACGAACTCGCCGACCTCATCACGGACAGCTACCGGTTGATCGCACCAAAACGTCTGGTCACTGAACTAGACGACCGGTGAGTTGCAGTGCCCATCAACGCCCATCAAGGGTGGTCAGAGGCGGACTTCTGCGACGAGCTCGTCATCGCTGGTGGTGACGACCTCGATGTGGCCGATGTGACCGGCCGCCTGCACGTCGCGCCGAGCCTCCTCGAACAGAGTGACTATGGAGCGGGACCCACGGATCGTCAACCGCTCGACCTCTGCGCGCATAGAAAGCTTGGCGTCTGACTTACTCTTGCGCACGGTCCGCATGACGTCAGCTGCTGTCGAAAGAACTCTCGGATCGATGTCGCCGCAGGCGGCGTAAAGATCACTGGCTGCGGGCCAGGGCGCGCGGTGCACCGTCCCGGGGCGCCACCAGGACCACACCTCCTCGGTGGTGAACGGCATGAACGGAGCGAACAAGCGAAGCAGGGTGGAAAGTGCCAGGGACAGCGCGGCTCGCGCCGAGTTCGCCTCCTCTTCGCCGTACTCGCCGTAGGCACGGATCTTGACAAGCTCCACGTAGTCGTCGCAAAAGGTCCAGAAGAACCTTTCGGTCCGTTCGAGCGCGCGAGCGTAGTCATAGCACTCGAATGAGCTCGTTGCATCGTCGACCACCGCGGCTAGTTCGGCAAGCATCGCCTGATCCAGCGAATTGGCGACGGCCGCAACGCCGTCAGCGACGCCAAGGCCGAGCACGAAGCGGCTGGCGTTGAGTATCTTGACGGCGAGCCGGCGGCCCACCTTCATCTGGGCTTCGTCGAAGGCGGTGTCGGTACCAGGACGACCACTAGCCGCCCAGTATCGGACCGCGTCTGATCCATGGCGCTCGAGCAGGCCCACCGGGGTCACGACGTTGCCCTTGGACTTGGACATCTTCTTGCGATCGGGATCGAGAATCCATCCGGAAATGGCGGTGTGCCGCCACGGCAGCGAGTCGTGTTCGAGGTGAGAGCGAAGGACGGTCGAAAACAGCCAGGTCCGGATGATGTCATGGCCCTGAGGGCGCAGGTCCATCGGGAAGACGCGCGTGAACAAGTCGTCATCGACGCTCCACCGGCCCGCAATCTGGGGAGTGAGAGACGACGTGGCCCAGGTGTCCATGACGTCGGCGTCGGCAACAAACCCGTCCAGCTGGCTGCGCTGGTCCTCGCGATAACCGGGCGGAGGCTCCGAAGTGGGGTCGACCGGAAGATCGCAGTCGTCAGGCACGAGGGGTTTGTCGTAGAGCGCCTGCCCGTGGCCGTCAAGGGGATACCACACCGGGATCGGCACGCCGAAGAAGCGCTGCCGGCTGATCAGCCAGTCACCGGTGAGACCGTTGACCCAGTTTGCGTACCGTACCCGCATGTGGTCCGGATGCCAGGTCAGCTGGGTTCCGCGATCCAGCAAGGCGCAGCGCAGGTCGCTGTCCCGTCCCCCGTTGCGGATATACCATTGCCTGCTCGAGACGATCTCAAGCGGCCGGTCACCCCGCTCGTAGAACTTCACCGCGTGGACGATCGGTTCCGGTTCGCCTTCCAGGTTTTCGGAGTTCCGGAGGAGCCGAACGATCCGCTCGCGGGCAGCGTGAACTGTTGCGCCGGCGAGTTCGGCGTACGCGGCCCGACCGGCGTCGTCGTCCAACCCCGGCGGTGGCTCCGAGATCAGACGACCGTCGCGACCGACGATGGTCCGGGTAGCCAGGCCGAGTTCCCGCCACCAGATAACGTCATTGAGATCGCCGAACGTGCACACCATGGCTATGCCGGAGCCCTTGTCCGGATCGGCGAGCCTATGCGCGACCACCGGAACTCCGACGTTGAACAGCGGGCTCAGCGCGGTCTGGCCGAACAACTCACGGTAGCGCTCGTCATCGGGATGCGCGACGAGCGCCACGCACGCCGGAAGCAGTTCGGGCCGCGTCGTGGCAATGGATATCTTCTTACCGTCAGGGCCGTGAAAAGAAATGTTGTGGTAAGCCGCAGGACGGTCGCGGTCTTCGAGCTCCGCTTGAGCGACGGCGGTCCGGAAGGTGACGTCCCACAGAGTCGGCGCTTCGGCCTGGTATGCCTCTCCCCGGGCGAGGTTGTGCAGGAACGCTCGCTGTGAGATGGCCCGCGCGGTGTCGTCTATGGTCCGATACGTCATGGTCCAGTCGATCGAGAGCCCGAGCCGGCGGCAGACCTTCTCGAATGCCTGCTCGTCGATAGCAGTGAGGCGCTCGCACAGTTCGATGAAGTTCTGACGTGAGCAGGCCACGACGTCCTTGCCGGGCTTGTCGGGCGGGCTGAAGTCCGGGTCGTAGAGCAGCGAGGGATCGCACCGAACCCCGAAGTAATTCTGCACCCGCCGTTCCGTCGGCAGGCCATTGTCGTCCCAACCTATCGGGTAGAAGACTTCGCGGCCACGCATCCGTTGGTAGCGAGCAACTGTGTCGGTGTGGGTGTAGGAGAACACGTGTCCGACGTGCAGGGAGCCGCTGACTGTAGGCGGCGGGGTGTCGATCGAGTAGACCTGCTCCCGCGGCTTCGTCCGGTCGAAGCGGTAGACGCCCTCGTTCTCCCATGCGGGTACCCACTTGTCCGCCAGCCCGTCGACTGAGACGTGGTCTGGCACGCGGACGCGGTGTGGTTCGGACGTCATGGCACTCATCGTATTCGCCGACACTCGACACTCGAACGACTGGTGGGTGCGCGGTTATGATGCCAGGTGGACGCCATTGAGGGGAGACTGCTCGTGTCGGCACAGGGCATGTCGGCAATGCGGCGCATCGTGCACGAGGTCCGGTCCGTGAAGTTCGGTGCCGCCACCCGCTACGACACCCACCACCTCGTGGTGGGCAAAACGCAGGTCGAGGCGCTGTTCGCCGATCCTGCCCTGGCGTCGGTGCGCGCGCAGATAGCGTCACCCGGGGACCGGGTTCGGATCATCGCGCCGCTCGACGTAGTGGAGCCGCGTTCCAAGGGACCGGGTGGCGGGGCCTTTCCCGGCTGGCTGGCGCCGATGAACCGCCAGCGTGGCGGGAACACACACGTGCTGCGCGGGGCCGCGGTGCTTGCGGCTGGGCACCTGCCGCGCAACCAGGAGGGCCTGATCGACATGGCCGGCCCGGCCGCCGAGCTGTCCCCGTTCGGTCGGACGAACAATGTCGTGATCGAGTTCGACCGCGCTGACGGTGCCTCCTGGCAGGAGGCTGAGGTAGCGCTGCGCCGCGGGTTGCTGCGAGCCGCTGTGCACCTCGCAGATGCCGCCGTCGACGCCGCGCCCGACGCAACAGAGGAGTTGGCACCACCACACCACCCGGGCACGCCCACCGGTGGTCTGCCCCGCGTCGGTGTGATCACCAACCTGCAGACCCAGGGAGCGTTCAAGGACGTTTTCGTCTACGGGCGCAGCATGGCGGGCAGCCTGCCGACGCTGTTCGATCCCGCCGAGATCGAGGACGGGGCCGTGGTCAGCGGTCAGTACGGGCACCCGGCGCTGCGCAACCCGACCTACCTGCACCAAAACCACCCGGTGATCGCCGAGCTGCGCGCCCGCGACGGGCAGGACCTGCACTTCGCCGGGGTCGTGCTGTGCCCGGAACCGGTGGAGCAAGGCGACAAGGAACTGGTCTCCGCGCACGCGGCCTGGCTGTGCCGCGCCGCCGGCTTCGACGCCGTCATCGTGACCAAGGAGGGCGCGGGCAACGCCGACAACGACCTGATGTTGAAGGTTGATGCCCTGGAGGCCGGCGGTCTGACCGCGGTGGCGCTGTACGCGGAGATGTCCGGCGCCGACGGCACCGGACCACCCCTGGTGGCCGGCCCGCGGCGAGGCGCGGTGGTCAGTACCGGTAACTACGACCAGCGGGTGCAGTTGCCCGGGGTCGAGCGGGCGTTGGGGGGCACAAGGCTGCGCATCGCCGATGCGGAGGCGACCGCTGCGGTGGAGGTCCCCACCGCCGCGATCCTGTCCGCCCTGAGCCCACTGGGCGCAGGGCGGCTGACCTGCCGGGAAGAGCAGCAGCTGGTCGGCCAGCAGTCGGGAGGCACAGCGTGATGCGCGTCGTGCATTATGTCAATCAGTTCTATGCCGGGCTCGGGGGCGAGGAGGCGGCGGGTATCGGCCCCCGGGTGCTCGACGGGACGGTCGGCCCCGGGCGGCTGCTGGCCCAGTTGCTCGGCGACGAATACCAGATCGTGGCCACGATCGTGTGTGGTGACAACTACGCGGCCTCCAACGCCGCCGCCGCGCAGGAGCTGCTCGGGATGGCCCGCACGGCCGGCGCCGAGCTGCTGGTCGCCGGCCCAGCGTTCGGCAGCGGGCGTTACGGGCTGGCGTGCGCCCGGCTGGTCGCCGCCGCCGACGCCGCCGGGCTGCTGGCGCTCGCCACGATGCACCCGGACAACCCCGGCATCACCGACGCTGGCACCACAC
>JBOHGH010000059.1:0-26685 GCA_050699975.1 Pseudonocardiaceae bacterium
GCACCGCCGTGCCGGGCCGCGCGAGCCGGGGATCATGCTGGCTGCGCGGCGCCGCCTGCGTGCCCGCTGGATCGGTGCCGGTGTGCTGGCAGCCGCCGTGGCTGGGGTGGCAATGTCGGGAGTGATGACCGGTGTGATGACCGGGGAGGCGCCGCGGGCCGGCGACGCGCTGGGCGCCGCGGTGGTCTCACCACCGGCCCCGCTGGCACTGTCTGGCGGGGACATCAGTGACGCGCTGAATTACGCGCTGGAGGCACGCGACTACGGTCCGCTATCCCGGCCGGAAGCGCTGCGGCGCTGCCTGGACGCCAACGATGTGCCGGTGCGCGACAAGCCCCTGGGTGCCCGCGAGGTCACCCTCGACGGTCGGCGCGGTGTGATACTCGTGCTGCCCACCACCCAGGTCGCCCAGGTCCGGCTACTCGTGGTGGGTTCGGACTGCGGCCCGGGCAACCCCGCCCGGATGGCCGACGTCGTGGCGTCCCGCCGCTGACGTTGGGCGCCCTTCAAGGGCTACCAACCCACCCCGGCGCCGTCTTTCACGACTACCAACCCGCCGGGGTCCAGCGCACCGCCCACTATGCAAGACCTCGACGTTGGTGGCTGTTGAGGGCACCACCTACCCGGGTTGGCGGTACTTGGAGAGCGGCCAACTGGCTCGGGAACATCGGTCCGTAGGATCGTGTTGTGACCAACGTGAACGAGCAGATCCGGGACGTCATCATCATCGGCTCGGGTCCGGCTGGTTACACAGCCGCGATCTACACCGCGCGGGCCCAACTGGAACCGCTCGTCTTCGAAGGAAGCCAGTACGGCGGCGCCCTGATGACCACGACTGACGTGGAGAACTATCCGGGGTTCCGCGATGGGATCATGGGCCCGGACCTGATGGAGCAGTTCCGAGCACAGGCCGAGCGCTTCGGCGCCGAGCTGCAGGCCAGGGACGTGACGTCGGTCGAGCTGACCGATGACGTCAAGAGGGTCGAGGTGGATCAGACCACCCACCTCGCCCGGTCGGTCATCCTCGCGATGGGCGCGCAGCCCCGCTACCTGGGCGTCCCCGGCGAGCAGGAGCTGCTCGGCCGCGGGGTCAGCTCATGCGCCACCTGCGACGGCTTCTTCTTCCGCGACCAGGACATCGCCGTCATCGGCGGCGGGGACTCCGCGATGGAGGAAGCCACCTTCCTCACCCGGTTCGCTCGGTCGGTGACCGTGGTGCACCGGCGTGACGAGTTCCGCGCCTCGAAGATCATGCTCGAGCGCGCCCGGAACAACGAGAAGATCCGCTGGCGCACCGGGGTGACTGTCGATCGAGTGCTGGGCGAGAATGGCGTCACCGGGCTGGAGCTCTCCGACGGCTCGACCCTGGAGGCAACCGGGATGTTCGTGGCGGTGGGGCACGACCCACGCAGCGAACTGGTCCGCGGCCAGGTGGAGACCGACGCAGCGGGTTACGTGCTGGTCGACGCACCGAGCACGGCCACCAGCGTCGACGGCGTCTTCGCCTCGGGAGACCTGGTGGACCACACCTACCGGCAGGCCGTCACCGCCGCGGGCACCGGTTGCGTGGCCGCGATCGACGCTGAGCGCTGGCTTGCCGAGCACGCCACCGCTCCGAGCGCTCAGCGGGCCGCCGAGTTCGTCGGTGGCGGCTACGGCTCGAAGTCCTGATCACCGGATTCCCCAGACTCAGACCCTGACAGGAGACGATATGGCAGGCAAGTCGACCGTGATTGTGACCGACAAGTCGTTCGCCGACGACGTACTCGGCAGCGACAAGCCGGTGCTGGTGGACTTCTGGGCGTCCTGGTGCGGCCCCTGCAAGATGGTGGCGCCGGTGCTGGAGGAGATCGCCTCGGAGCACGAGAAGATCACCATCGCGAAGATGGACATCGACGCGAACCCCAGCACCCCGCGCGACTACAAGATCATGTCAATCCCGACCATGATCCTGTTCTCCGACGGCAAGCCGGTCAAGCAGATAGTCGGCGCCAAGGCCAAGGACGCACTGCTGCAAGATCTGGCCGACTACATCTGATCCCGTCGAACACCTTGCCGTCGCCCGCGACGAACGCCGCGCACTTCCGGCAAGCAACCGATAACCCGCGGGCCACGTCCAGTACGCGGGGCTTGCCCCGCGAACCGCGTGCATCTCCGACGAGGCACAATGAGTGACAAGTCCCCGGCGCCGGACGCTCTCCAGGAGTCCGGCGCCCGATCCGAAGTGAGAAGTGAGGGGTGCATGCAGCTGCTGCGCCGCGGCGACGTCGGACCGGCGGTGGCGGAGGTACGGACGATGCTGACCTCGCAGGGGCTGCTCCCACTGCTCCCAGCTCAGTCGGACTCCGACGCCTTCGACATCATCGTGGAGCACGCTGTTCGGGCCTTCCAGCAACGCCGCGGGCTGATCACCGACGGTGTCGTGGGACGTGCCACCTACCAGGCGCTGTGCGACGCACGTCGGGAACTCGGGTGCCGCATGCTCAGCTATATCGTCACCCGCCCGATGCGCGGGGACGACGTGTTCACGTTGCAAGAACGGTTACTCGAGCTGGGCTATGACGTCGGCCGCGCCGACGGAACGTTCGGCGTACAGACCGAGATGGCGTTGCGCAGCTTCCAGCGCGACTACGGCCTGCGGGTGGACGGGATATGCGGGCCTGGCACGTTGCGGGCGCTGCGCCAGCTGCAGCCCAAGGTTCGCGGTGGCAGGCCGGTGTTGCTCCGCGAGCAGGAACGGGTCCGCCGGTCCGGCCCTGCGCTGCGCGGCAAGCGGATCGTCATCGATCCCTGCCACGGCGGACCCGACCCGGGCATCGTGGTGGACGGCGCCACCGAGGCCGGCCTGATGTGGGACCTGGCCCGGCGCCTGGAGGGCCGGATGGCCGCCACCGGGATGGAGACGCTGCTGTCCCGTGGCCCCGACGATAGCCCCACCGAGGCCGACCGGGCCGCTTTCGCCAACACCGTGGGCGCCGACCTGGTGCTGTCCCTGCACACCGACGGGCACCCCACGACGCTGGCCCATGGCTTGGCGACATTTCACTTCGGGACCGGCAACGGCACGAGCTCCACGGTGGGCGAGGCGCTAGCCGCGTTCATTCAGCGCGAGCTGGCCGCCCGCACCGGGATGCTCGACTGCGGCATCCACCCCAAGACCTGGGAACTGCTGCGGATGACCCGGATGCCCGCGGTCCGCGTCGAGCTCGGGTATCTGACCAACCCCGAGGACTGCCGGAAACTCCTGGACCCGGCGTTTCGCGACGTGGTCGCCGAGGGGGTCCTGGTCGCTGTCAAGCGGCTCTACCTGCTGGGCGAGAACGACCAGCCCACCGGCACGTTCACCTTCGCCGATCTGCTGCAGCGCGAGCCGGCCCGCGCGGAGTGAGATGGCGGTTTCGCCGACCAGCGAAGTGCGATCATGAGGAGACCGGACCCGGCCCGATGGTGGCGAAGTAGCTACCCCAGTCCGGTTGCGTCCCGTCAGCGTCGGTGAACCCGTACTCCCGGGCCAGCTTCCCCGTGGACAGCGCCTGCCCGGACCGGATCCGGACGTCGGGGTCAGCAGCGAGCGCGACGACCGCGCGGCCGATGTAGGTCGGTGTCTCGGAGGCGACGAAATGCGGGTCGGTGGCGATGGCGTCGCGCCAGGTGGGCTCAGTCACGCCGAAGTGATCGAGCACTGCCTCGGAACGAAGGAACCCGGGGGTGAGCGCCACGGCCGTGATCCGGTGCCGTTGCAGGTCCGCAGCCTGGGCCACCGCGAGCCGGATCACCGAAGCCTTGGCCAGGTCGTAGAACAGGCTCCCGCGGTACTCATCGGAGACCCCGTCGGTGACTTCGATGATCAGACCGCTGCCCTGCTTCACCAGCAGCCCGACCGCGTGCCAGCTGGTGATGACGTGGGTCTCAACGGCCTGACGCACCAGCGCCAGGCCGTTGTCCAACGAGTGCTCCCAGAAGGGGACATCCCACTCGGTCAGTGGATCACCGCCCCAGATGTCGTTGACCAGCAGGTCGAGCCGGCCCTGTTGATCCTGCGCGATCCGGGCGATCAGTGATCGGACCTCATCGGGGCGGCTGTGGTCGACTCGCACGGCGATGGCCCGCCCACCCGCAGCCGTGACGAGGTCCGCGGTGTCCTCGATCGTCTCGGGCCGCGACATCGGCGAGGCACCGGAGCGCCGTGAGCTACGACCGGTGACGTACACCGTGGCCCCGGCTGCACCCAGCGCCACGGCGATGCCACGACCTGCTCCGCGCGTGGCGCCGGCCACCAGTGCGACGTGTCCGGTGAGCTCCTTGGTCACCGAGCTGGCTCCTGTCTCGTGGTGTGCGGCGGGATGATGACGATCTTGCCGACATGCGTCCGCTTCAGGAACTCGCTCTGGGCGGTGTGGATGTCGGTCAGGTCGTAGCGGGCGGCGACGCGTGGACGGATGGTGCCCAGGGCGGCCACCTCGGCCAGTTGGGCGAAGTGCGCCGGGGTGTGCATCGAGGAGCCGATCAGCCGGATGTTGTGCAGGTAGAGGCGTCGGAGATCAAAGGTGATCACCGATCCGCCGACCGCGCCCGCAATGACCCAGCGCCCGCCGTCGCGGACCGTCGGCAGCGCCGCTGCCACCGTATCCCCGCCGACGATGTCGGCGACGGCGTCCAGACCGTCGGGAGCCAGCCTTTCGGACCAGGTCACTCTTGTTCTTCGAGGTCAGGGCGACGACACGGGCGCCGCGGGCGGTGCCCAGCTGGACGAGCCTCGTCGCTCAGCGGCGAGGCCGTCATGTCGTGCACGCGCGCGGCCGGCACGACCACGTACTGCGCGAAGCCGCCGTCGGCCTCGCTGCCCAGCAGCCCGACCGGGTTCGCGTCCGATCCCGGGCCGTCGTAGAGCGCCGGGTCTACCAGCACCCGCCGCCCCGACAGCGCAGGATCGACCCCCTCGCCGACGCCGGCCACCGCTCCGGCGATGTCCCCACCCTGGATCCGCGGGAAGGCGACCGGGCCCCGCCACCCGGCCAGCGCCGCCGGCTGGCCCGGTAGGCCGTAGGCACCCTCCCGGGTCCACACGTCGGTGTTATTCACCGCCGTGGCGCTCACCCGCACCAGTACCTCCCGGGGGCCGGCCCGCGGCACGGGCACCTCGCGGACCCGCAGGACCTCCGGCCCGCCGAAGCGGGTCAACACGGCCGCCAGCATCACCGACGATCCGCCGTGGCGCAGGCGGGTCGCCGGGCCCCCTCCGGTACGGGCAATCCGTGCCGGATCGCGTTGCCAGCGTGGATCCCGTAGCCGACGTCGCGCACGAGCGCGCCCAGCCTCTGCATCATTCGCCGCATGGTGCTCACTCCTATACTGATCTGTGAAACTCGTTACCATGATAGGTACACAGATCTGTGAATTCAAGGGGGTGTGACGATGACCGCACAGACCGTCGCCGGACGGGGTAAGCGGCTGACTCCGGGCGCCCAGCGCATCCTCGATGTCGCCTCCGAGCTGTTCTACTGGCGGGGTATCCACGCGGTGGGGGTGGACACCATCGCCGCCGAGTCCGGAGTCACCAAGCGCACCCTCTACAACCGCTTCGGCTCCAAGGACGGCCTGATCGTGGCCTACCTGGAAGCCCGCGACCGCCGATGGCGCGATCTCATCACGTCACGACTCGACGCCGAACACACCGACCCGGTGCAGCGCGCGCTGGCGCCGTTCGACGTGCTGGCCGAGTGGATCGCGCCCAGCAGCAGGGGCTGCAGCTTCGTCAACGCCTTCGCCGAGCTCCCCGAACCCGAGCACCGCGGCCGGCAGGTGGTCGTCGCGGAGAAGAAGTGGCTCCGGGCCCTGTTCCGCGAGCTGCTCGTCGACGCCGGGGCCAACGATCCAGACGACCTCGCTGTGCAACTGCTGAGCCTGCACGAAGGAGCCATCGTCTGCTGCTCCATCGCGGACGAGGCGAACGCAGCGGCCAGTGCCAGGGCCGCCGCCGAAGCGCTCGTCAACCAGTCCCTCTGCGCGTCGTGAACTCGACGTGACCGACATCTCCGCGCACCGCAACGTCAGTGGCGTCGAGTTCACGACACGGGCAGGTGGTGCCGGGTGTGTCAGGCCGGGCGCAGGCTGGGCTCGGCGGTGTGGATCGTCACCGATGTCAGCAGCCGTTCCAACGCCGCCTCGACGTCTTCCTTCCAGGTCAGCGCGGTGCGCAATTCCAGGCGGAGCCGGGGCCAGCGCGGGTGCGCGTGCACCGTCTTGAACCCGACCTGCGCCAAGAACTCGGCCGGGATCACGCAACTGGAGTCTTCGTTGGGCCGAGCGTCACCGAAGGCCTCAATGGCCTTCACGCCGCGCCGGGTGAGGTCCTTGGCCACTGCCTGCACCAGCATCCGGCCCAGGCCACCCCCACCGAATTCCGGGAGCACCTTCAGCGCCGTGAGCAACACGGCATCGGCGCTGACCGGCGCGGTGGGAAACGCCGCGGCCCGCGGCACCGCAGCCGGGGGAGCGTACAGCGCGTAGCCGGCCGGTACGTCCCCACACATCACGATCCGCCCGCAGGAGCCCCACTCCAGCAACACGCTGGAGACCCAGGCCTCCTTCTCGACGTCGGTCTGACCGAAGTCTTCGGCTTGTTCCCGGATATGCGGGGCGAGCTCCCAAAACACGCAACGTCGGCACTTCTTGGGCAACAGATCGAGATTGTCCAAGGTGACGCCGACCACTCGACGTGACACCAGGCCTCCCTGAACAGACATGCTAAGAATACTGCGGCACCCCGAACCGGGCACCCACCACCGGCGCTGCACCACCGCCAAGCGCAGCGCCCCGCGCAGCATATGCCGACGACCACCAGGAGTGAAGGCGGCGGTGGCAATCTGTGGCGGGCTTTACACTGCCAGGGGACCCGACCCGCAGCAAAAAGCAAAAAAGGCGCCGCCGTGACCCCGAAAAAGCCAGGAAGATCACCCACTCAACGCGACCTCGATCCGCACCTGCACCGCTACGCGCAACGCACCGCGGGCATGACCGCATCCGAGATCCGGGCCTTGTTCGCGGTGGCCAGCCGCCCCGAGGTGGTCTCCCTGGCCGGCGGCATGCCCTACCTGCCGGCGCTTCCGCTGGACTCGCTGGCCGGCGAGCTCGCCCAGATCGTGGCCACCGAGGGGATGACCGCGCTGCAGTACGGCTCGGCGCAAGGCACCCAGAAGCTTCGCGAGCAGATCTGCGAGGTGATGGCCCTGGAGGGGATCCGGGCGCACGCCGACGACGTCACGGTGACCGTCGGCTCGCAGATGGCCTTGGACATCGTCACCCGGATCTTCTGCGACCCGGGGGATGTGGTGCTTGCCGAGGCCCCGTCCTATGTCGGGGCGCTGACCACCTTCGCCTCCTTCCAGGCGCAGGTGGTGCAGGTGCCGATGGACGACGAGGGATTGATACCCGCCGAGTTGGACGCTGCGCTGCGGTCGCTGCGCGCCCAGGGCCGGGTCCCCAAGTTTCTGTACACCATCCCGAATTTTCACAATCCGGCCGGCGTGACGTTGGCTGTGGCGCGCCGCGCCGAGGTGCTCGAGCTGTGCGCCGAGCACCAGGTACTGATCGTCGAGGACAACGCTTACGGGCTGCTGGGATTTGATGGGCAGACCTATCCGGCGATGCGGGCCGCCGACCCGGACAACGTGGTTTACCTGGGCTCGTTCTCCAAGACGTTCGCGCCCGGCCTGCGGGTCGGCTGGGCGCTGGCCCCGCACGCGGTGCGGGAGAAGTTGGTGTTGGCTGCGGAGTCGGCAACCCTGTGCCCCCCGGCGTTCACCCAGTCCGTGGTGTCGCGCTACCTGGCCCAGCACGACTGGAAGGGCCAGATCAAGAACTACCAGGAGGCCTACCGGGTCCGCCGGGACGCCATGCTGGCGGCGCTGCACCAGCACCTGCCGCCGGGGTGCCGGTGGACCCACCCCGCGGGCGGGTTCTACGTCTGGCTCACGGTGCCCGAAGGCTTGGACACCAAGGCGATGCTGCCTCGGGCGGTCACTCAGCGGGTGGCCTATGTGCCGGGCACCGCCTTCTACGCCGACTCCGGCAGCTCGCAAGCCGGCAGGATGATGCGGCTGTCGTTCTGCTACCCGACACCTGAGCGGATCGCCGAAGGGGTGCGCCGGTTGGCCGCCGTGTTGGACGGCGAGCTCGAACTGCAGCGCACGTTCGGTAGCGTGCGACCGCGCATCGTATTTGGTCCGCAGTCCCCCACACCCGACACCGCCTGATTGGCGTCCACTTCGGACCTGACAGTCCACTGAGGAGTCTAGGTGACCGATCGCACCGTGACTGTGCTGGCCGGTGGGTTGTCGCACGAGCGCGACGTGTCGTTGCGCTCCGGACGCAGGCTGTCCAGTGCGCTGCGGGATGCCGGTCTGCACGTCGAGGTGTGGGACATCGACGCCACGCTGATCGGCCGGCTCACCGACCGCCGCCCCGACGCCGTCGTGGTGGCACTGCACGGCGGGGCGGGGGAGAACGGCGCCGTGCAATCGGTGCTGGAGATGCTGCGGGTTGCCTATGTAGGTGCTGGTCCCAGGGCCTGCCGGCGGGCCTGGGACAAGCCGGCCGCCAAGGACGAGCTGTCCCGCGCCGGGCTGACCACCCCGGACTGGATCGCACTGCCACACACCACCTTCCGCGACCTCGGCGCCCAAGCCGTGCTCGACGCGATGGTCACCCGGCTCGGGCTACCGCTGATCCTCAAACCGGACCAGGGTGGCTCTGCGCTGGGGGTCCACGTGGTGCGAGAGGTCGCCGAGTTGCCCGGCGCCATGGTGAGCTGCCTGGCCTACGGGGACGCGGTACTCGCTGAGAGGTTCGTGGAAGGCATCGAGGTCGCGGTCACGGTGATCGACGAGCTGGACGGTCCGCGGGCGCTGCCGGCGGTGGAGATCGACGCCAAGTCCGGCTTCTATGACTACGCCGCCCGCTACACCGCCGGGCTTGCAACCTTCCACGCCCCGGCCCGGCTGGCCGCCCCGGCGGCCGCTGCGGTGGCCGACCTCGCGGTGAGCGCGCACCGGCTGCTCGGGCTGCGCGACGTGTCCCGGACCGATGCGGTGGTGACGCCCGACGGCGTTGCGCACTTCCTCGAGGTCAACGTGGCTCCCGGGCTGACCGAGACGTCGTTGCTGCCGATGGCGATCGAATCCGATGGCGCGGAGCTGGGTGCGGTGTTCGCCGAGCTGATCGAGCACGCGGTAGCCCGCGGCTGAACCCGCCCCTGAACCGTGAGGTCTTGCTCATTGGTCGCTTCGAAATACCAGTGACCGCGACCGCTCTGCTGTTGCCGAACTCGACACCAGTGCGGTCCGAAGCCGCGCTGGCAGCACTGGTGTCGAGCTCGGCGCACGTAGGGTTGTCACGCGGCGGGCTGCCGAGACCCGGGACCGCTGTTCGCGTTGAGGTACGGGCGATCACGACCGGCAGCAGCCCGTATTCACACCTCAGGGCGGCGCGCAGCGCCCAGGTTCCCGGACCCGTCCGCAGTCCGTCAACTGGTCGAAGGGGACTGGCCTAGCCCGGAAACTCGGGTCAGGGAAAACTCGCGGTTCCCGGGCAGCGCTGGGTGTGCGACTGTAAAGTATGCGCCGCCGTATCAAGACGATGTTGTCGGTATGGGCCGGGCTGATCGCTGCGGTGACGATGGGCGCGCCTGCAGCCACCGCGACAACGGCCACCGCAGCGCAAGAAACCTTCTTCGTGCTCGGTGTCGAGGCCCGCGATGGCGCTCGGTTCGTCACGCTACGTTGCGACCCGGCCAGCGGGACACATCCGGACCCCGAAGCTGCCTGCAGGGTGCTTGGCGACGCTGGTGGCGACTTCACCAAGATCCCCGGGCAACCCGGCACGCTATGCCCGACCATCGACGACCCGGTGACCGCAATTGCTTCCGGCGACTACCAGGGCGGGCAGGTGATGTTCCGGCGCACCTACCCCAACCGCTGCGACCTGGCCCGCCACACCGCCCCCGTCTTTGAGCTGTGACTGCCTGTCGGCTCGGGAGCCGGATCCTCCATGAGGAGGACGCTCGCTACTCGGGAAATCGTTCGGGCGGAGACCTCGCTACAGCCACCTACGACGAGCTGGTCGGTGACGCCCTTGCCGGTGTCGCCTACCTGAAGGCTCGTGCCGAGGTCGACCCCGCGCGGATTGGCCTGTTCGGGCACAGCGAAGGCGGGTACCTCGCGCCGCTGACCGCGCAGGAGTCCGACGACGTCGCGTTCGTGATCCTGATGTCCGGGCCGGCCGTGCCCGGCGAGGACGTCCTCGTCCTGCAGAACCGGTTGCTCTTCCAAGCGGCAGGCGCACCGCCCGAGCAGATCGAGACCCAGGTGGAATATGTCCGCGAGATGGTTGGCCTGCTGCGCGCGGAGGACTACCAGGCGGCTGAGACGCTGGCGCGGGGCGCAAACCCAACCCTCGATGCGATCGTTCGTCACCTACGACCCCGGCCCGGCCCTCGACGCACTCGACGTCCCGGTCCTGGCCTTCTTCGGCGGAAAGGACCTGCAGGTGCCACCCACCCAGAGCGAGCCGGTGCTGCGAAAACGGCTCGACCGATAATCCCGACGTCACCGTCCGCACGTTCCCCCAGCTCAACCACCTGATGCAGCCCGCGACCACCGGCGCACTTGATGAGTACGCAAGGATCGAGATCACGATCTCGCCGGAGGTGCTGGACGCCGTCGCACAGTGGCTACAGCTGCGGTATGACCCAGACGGACCTACCTTCGCTGCTGATGGCCCAAACAGGTGCCGCTCCCCGGCGCTCTGAGTGCGCCGAGTTCGACATCCGAGCAGCTAGACCTGCCCTGGACAGCTCTGTTGTCGAACTCGGCAACAGTAGGCTGATCACAACCGACGAACGACGGTACGCGATGAACACGCATCACCGTGCGCCGTTGATCACTTCGCGTGATCGGCGTGGTCGCCCGGGCGCTGATCGATGGGGAGGTGTGCGCGTGGCCGTGGAGTGGGTGCGGCTCCAGCTCGATCTGGAGACGTTCGACGATGCACAGTTCGTGCCGTACCTGCGAAGGTGCCAGCAATCCGGGATCGACTTCACCACCATGGCCGACGTCGGTGACACCGCCGATTATCGGCGTGCGCTGTATGAGCTGAACAAGACGTGCGCCGCCGACATCCCCGACCGGGGCGAGTTCTACACATTCGACGAGTACCTCAACGACCGGATCGAGACCCCCACCTACGACCCGCGGGGCGTCATCCTCGCGGTGAGCAGCGGCGTGTGGGTCGGTATGGCCACAACGTCCCTGCGGCACACCGAGGGCTACGCGTTCAGCGAGATGACCGGCGTCTTACCGAGCCACCATGGTCAAGGAATCTCCCTGGCCATGAAGCTCCTGGCCATCAGATTCGCCCGCTCCTCCGACATGCGGCGGCTCCGGACCCTCCATCACCCTTGCAACGCAGCCGCCATCGGCATGAACCGGCGGTTGGGGTTCGTCGACGACGACCCGCGGCCCTGATCATGGGCGTGACCCACAGGCTAGCGAGTCCGCGTAGCCGACCGGGCTACCAGGGCACCTTCGGGCTACCAGGGCACCTTGCAGCGCGGTTACTGCAGTGCCCGGTCGTCGGCGGTGAAGTCGGTGTCCGGGTGTGCGGGCGGGTGCGCCAGATGCCAGCACACTGATCGCCTGACCGCCTCGGTCTGATTGCCGGGTTCCCAGCCCAGCACGCGGCGGACCTTGTCATTGGCCGCCAGCAGGTCCTGCGGAATGCGTCCGGTCATGATCAAATCCGGTGGCAGCACCTCGGCCGGAACTCCGACCAGTATCGCGTCGTGGCCGGCTGCCGCGAGGATCTGACCAATCCAGTCGCGCACCGTCGGCGTGGTCGACTCGCCGAGGTTAAACACCTCCCCGTGTGCCTCCGGAGTATCCAGGACGGCCAGCACCGCCCGGGCGACGTCGCCGACGTAGACCCGTGTCCAGCGCCAGGTGCCCTCGCCGACGGGGATGCGGCGTCGGTCCGCGCGTACTCGCCGCAGGATGAACTCCTCGCGTCGTTGTGCGTCGCCTTCCCCGTAGACCATCCCCAGCCGCAGCACGGTGCCCCCGCGCTGAAGATACAGAGGTTCGACGTCAAGTTTGTCGTAGCGGTCCATGTCGATGCTGTAGCCATCGAGGCCGGGGTCGGTGCCCTGGTGCGGGTAACGGTCCTCGCGCAGCGGGGCGTCCTCACCGAACGGGACGGCGATGCCGGCGCGGCCGGACATCACCAGCTCGTAGGCCCGGTACACGTCCATGCTGGACAGCATGACCAGCGGCACGTCCGGAAGATGCGGCAGCACTGCATCGGCGTCGGCTCGCGTCATCGCGAGGGTGTCTACCACCGCATCCGGCGCGAAGTGCCGCACCTGATCGGCGACGCGGCGGAAATCCTTGCGGTCGACGTGGAGGTGCCGGCACCGCACCCAGTTCTCGGGCTCGGCCGCGCCGCGGTGCACGACCAGCACCTCGTCGCCGCGGTTCACCAGCTGCTCGGTGATCCGCCGGCCGATGAACCGGGTGCCTCCAATGATGACGACGCGCACGACGTCCACATCACCACACCCGAGGCCGCATATCACCCCCAGTTCACTGGACGGCGCAGCTCGTGGGGTCTCCAAGGCGCGGGCAGCATCCAGCGTTGCGGCTTGCCGGCACCCGCGGACGCAAGGGCGGGCGTAGGCCGAAGCTCAACGACCGGCAGGCACCCAAAAGGCCCGTGAACTCGACGCTACGGACGTTTCGCCCTATCGCGGACGTCCGTGGTGTCGTGTTCACGGCGGTGACATCCTTGGTGACGTCGTCGATTGACCTCGGACGTCATCGGCCGGGTCCGGGGGCGGCAAGGGTGGCTAGCCCACGTCATCGAGACGGGGCCATCAACGCGACGATGCGCTCGAGGTCATCGACAGATCCGAACTCCACCACGATCCGGCCCTTGCGGCGGCCCAGTTCCACCTTGACCCGGGTGTCGAAGGTGTCGGAGAGGTTCTCCGCGAGCTCCTGCAGCCCGGGTGCCTGCATCGGACGAGGTGCCGGCGCCTTCGGGGAAGCAGGGGCGGGCTCGCTGCGCCTCAGCGTGACTGCTTCCTCGGTAGCCCGGACCGACAGCCCCTCGGCCACGATGCGCGCCGCCAGGTCCTCCTGGGCGAACGGCTCGTCCAGGGAGAGCAGCGCTCGGGCGTGCCCAGCAGAGAGAACTCCGGCTGCGACCCGCCGTTGCACCGCGACCGGCAGCCTGAGCAATCTGATGGTGTTGGTGATGACCGGCCGGCTGCGCCCGATCCGCGACGCCAACTGCTCGTGCGTCACCCCGAAGTCCTCCAGTAACTGCTGGTAGGCGGCGGCCTCCTCAAGCGGGTTGAGCTGGACGCGGTGAATGTTCTCCAGCAACGCGTCGCGGAGCATGGCGTCATCGGCGGTGCTTCGCACGATCGCCGGGATGCGGTCCAGCCCAGCCTGCTGCGCCGCCCGCCATCGCCGCTCGCCCATGACCAGTTCATAGGAAACGGTGTGTAGCTGCCCGACCGCCGGCAGTTGTCCGATCGCCGGCACTTGTCCGATCGCCGGCACCGCCGGCAGTGGGCGGACGACGATGGGCTGCATCAGGCCGAACTCGCGGATCGAATGCTCGAGCTCGGCCAGGGAGTCCTCGTCGAAGGACTGCCGGGGCTGCTTGGGGTTGGGCACGATGGACCCGATGGGCACCTCTTGGTAGACCGCCCCCGCAACACGGCCAGTCGGGACGTCCAAGCGACTGTCTGCGCCACCATCTGGGCGCTGGCGGGACGCTAGGTCGCTCACCGCGGAGTCGACTGGTCCGGTAGGGATCAGCGCGGCCAGCCCGCGGCCGAGGCCGCCCTTGCGCTGGGATCCAGAGGTTTGGTGGGATCCAGCGATTTGGGGGGATCCAGAGGTTTGGGGAATCGCGCTGGCGGGGGACATCAGGGACCCACCTCTCGGGCACCGAAGTAGCCGTCACTCGGATAGTCATTCCCGGGATAGTCACTTTGCAAGGCGATCTCCCGCGCGGCGTCAAGGTAGCTCAGCGCCCCCCGTGAGCCGGGGTCGTAGACCAGCACGGTCTGCCCGAACCCCGGTGCTTCCGAGACCTTCACGCTGCGCGGGATCACCGTGCGCAGCACCTGGTCGCCGAAGTGTTTGCGGACCTCGGCAGTGACCTGGTCTGCCAGCTTCGTCCGTCCGTCGTACATCGTCAGCAGGATCGTGGACACCCGCAGGCCGGGGTTGAGGTGCGCCTGCACCAACTCGATGTTGCGCAACAACTGGCCGAGCCCCTCCAACGCGTAGTACTCGCACTGGATAGGGATCAACACTTCGGGCGCAGCGACGAGCGCGTTCACGGTGAGCAGTCCCAGCGAGGGGGGGCAGTCGATGAAGGCATAGTCGACATCCAGCTCCTCGAGTACGACACCTTGCAGGGCCCGGGCCAGGCGTGACTCCCTGGCCACCATGCTGACCAGCTCGATCTCGGAACCGGCGAGGTCGATGGTGGCGGGGATACAGAGCAGGTTCGGCGACTGCGGGCTCACCACGACGGCGTCCGCAATCCCGATCTCCCCGATCAGCACCTCATACACCGAGCGGGCACCGGAGCGATGCTCGATTCCTAACGCGGTCGAGGCGTTTCCCTGCGGGTCCAGGTCGATCACGAGCGTGCGTAGCCCCTGCAGAGCGAGACCCGCCGCAAGGTTGACCGTGCTCGTGGTCTTGCCGACACCGCCCTTCTGGTTTGCCACCGCAAGTACCCGGCGCCGGCTCGGACGGGGCAACTGGTCCGTGGGGTGCTGTACCCGCGTGGCGCGTTCCGCCTCGTCGCAGATCGGCGTCCACCCGACACTCGCAGGTTCTAGCGACACCTGAGGGAAGCTGTGTTGATGGACTCCGTTGGGCGCCGTCGACAGCGTCACATGCGTCACAGCACGCGGTCGTCTGGTTTCACGTGAAACGCTGAGCACTGCGCCGTCCTGCGTGGTGCCGTCCTGCCACCTGGGGGGGCTCACGCTCACCGATCCTTCCTCCTCCGTGCCCTCGCGGTACGCGTGACACGCTGGACCCGCCTAGGTACCACGATGACCGTGGTCGGCGGCTGCACGATCGTGCCACCACACTGCACGATCTCCACCGGCCCCCCTCCCGCGGTCCGCACCGCGACGGCGTCTCGGGCGGCCTCCTCATTCGCGGTGGCGCCCTTGACCGCGAGCAATCGCCCGCCCGGTACCACGAGGGGAAGGCTCCAGCCCGCTAACCGCCCCAACGGCGCGACCGCCCGAGCAGTCACGACGTCATTGCCACCAAGCTCTTCTCGCACCCGTAGATCTTCGGCCCGACCTCGATGCACCGAAACCGGCAGGCCGAGCTCAGCGACTATCTCCTGTAGCCATGCCACCCGCCGGGCCATCGGGTCCAGCAGGGCGATCACGAGATCCGGCCGAGCGAGCGCGAGCGGTATCCCTGGCAGACCCGCCCCGGAACCTACATCCAGTACCCGACAACCGTCGGTTACGAGTTCACCTAGCACAGCGGAGTTGAGCACGTGGCGTTCCCATAGCCGGTCCGCTTCCCTCGGACCGATGAGTCCCCTCCTGACCCCGGGCCCGGCCAGCAACCCGACGTACCGCTCCGCTAGCGCGTACCGATCACCGAACACCGCCTGTGCGGCCCCTCGGACGTCGGTCTCCGACTGGTGTTTCACGTGGAACATCGACCGCTCTCGGGGCCCGCGCGCTAGACAAATCAGGCGGAGCGGAACACCACGACGCGGCGTTGCGGCTCCTCGCCCTCGCTCTCGCTGCGCACACCGTCCACCGCCGCCACCGCGTCGTGCACGATCTTGCGCTCAAAGGGGGTCATCGCCTGCAGCCGAGCCGGATCACCACCATCGCGGACTTGCTCCGCTGTCGACCGGCCCAGCTTGCTGAGATCGTTACGCCGCGTGGACCGCCACTGCGCGACATCAAGCATCAGCCTGCTGCGTGCACCGGTCTGTTGCTGAACCGCCAGGCGGGTCAGTTCCTGTAGCGCCTCGAGCACCGCTCCGCGAGATCCCACCAATTTTTCCAGGTCCTCCCCGCCGTCGATGCTCACCATGGCCCGACCAGCCTCGACGTCAAGGTCGATATCGCCGTCGTAGTCCACGAGATCAAGCAACCGTTCGAGGTAGTCACCCGCGACGTCGCCCTCCTGAACGAGTAGCTCCTCGTTCACCGGCCCGCTACGCACCGATCGAGCGGTCCCGGTCCGGCCGCCGACGTCAACCGCGCCGTCGGTGTGCCCGGTCTCCGTGTCCGCAGCCCCCGCATCATCATCGG
This sequence comes from Pseudonocardiaceae bacterium, assembly GCA_050699975.1. GTDB lineage: Bacteria > Actinomycetota > Actinomycetes > Mycobacteriales > Pseudonocardiaceae. The sequence continues at coordinate 16,379 of JBOHGH010000059.1, forward strand.
CAGCACCGGACGAGTCCACCGAGGGCGAGCTCGGCGGCTGTGTGTGGGTAACCCCTGCCTCCGTAAGCCCTACCTCGGTAACCGCAGCCTCCGTAACCGCCGCCTCGCTCCCCGCCGCCTCGGTCGCCAGCGTATCGGCCACACCTGTCTCCTCTCCGGGATCCTGCCTTAGGAGCTCTTCCGGTTGGTCCTTTTCCCCGGTCGCGGGCGTTGCGGTTTCGTGCCGGGCTTTGTCGAGCCGCGCGTGCGCTTCGTGCGTTGGCCGTTCGAGGACGCTTCTGACCCGTCGGAGCTCGACGCTGCCGATCCCACAGCGTTCGATGCAACATCACCGCTCGGTTCGGCCCCAGCGCTTGGCTCGGCCCCGGCGCTCGGTGTAACCCCAGCGCCTGGTGTCCCAGCCCCTGACTCTGACTCTGAGCCCGACCCGGTACCGCCATCGGTCCGCCCAGCGTCGAGGTTACCGGTGGTCTCCTTCTTCGGACGGACTGGCTTTTGGCCGGGTCGCGGCGCCAGCGACTGGCGCTGCGCGACCGCCGTCTCCTTCTTCTCCGCCTCTTCGACGTCGATCCGCTGGTAGACGAACCACTGCTGGGCAAGCGTCCACAGGTTGTTGGACAGCCAGTAGATCAGGATCGCCACCGGGAAGAACGGCCCACCGGCCACCACGCCGAGCGGGAAGAGGTAGACCATGAGCTTGTTCATGAGCTGCGCCTGCGGGTTCTCCATTTGCGCTGGGTTCTGCCGCTCCACCGAATGCTTGGCGGTGAGGTGGGTGAGGACGCCGGCGACGATCGTCAGCGGGATAGCCACCGCCGCGATCTGCCACCGGGAGATGTCCCCATACCGGGCCAGCAACTCCGAGGACTCGGTGATGTAGGACGACAACGGCACCCCGAACAGGTCGGCACCGAGGAACGACCGCACATCGGCCGCGCTGAACACGTAGTTGCCGATCTGCTCGTTCTGTTCGGGGGTGAGGAAGTTCCGGTTGAACGACCGCAGCACCTGGAACAGGCCGATGAACACCGGGATCTGCACCAGCACCGGCAGGCAGCCACCGAGCGGGTTCACGCCGTGCTGAGACTGCAGCTTCTGCATCTCAGCCGCCATCTTCTGGCGGTCGTCTCCATACTTCTTCTTCAGCTTCTGGATCTCCGGTGCGAACTCCTGCATCTTGCGCATCGAGCGGACCTGGCTGACGAACGGCTTGAACAGCAACGCCCGCAGGGTGAACACCAGGAACACCACGGCCAGCGTCCACCCGACGCCGCTACCCGGACCCAGCAGGTAGCCGAACGCCTCGTGCCAGAACCACAGAATGGCCGACACCGGGTAGTAGATGAAGTTCAGCACGACGACTCACTCTCGGCAGGGGAGCGGGGTGATCTCGGTGCAGGTACCGGGTCCACCCCACCAGGGTGCCAGGGTCCGCAGCGCAATAGCCGTCGCACGGTCAACCACGATCCGCGCAGCGCCCCGTGAACGGTCAGTGCCTCGACTGCGTAAGCGCTGCATGTGGGGTAGAACCGGCAGGTGGGCGGCAGGGCCGGAGAGATCCACCGGCGGTAGAACCGCACCACGAGTACCAGCATCCGAGCTACCAGGCGGGCCCGGTGAGTCGTGTGAGTCTCCCGATTCAGGGGAGTCAGGGAAGTCACTGCCGGCTGCCGGGGCCGGCTACAGGGGAGGAAACGGTCAGCCGCCGCAACGCCCCACCGAGGTCATCACCCAGTGCCCCGCTGCTCGCACCAGCCGACGCCGGCAACGCACGCACCACCACCAGCGCTCCGCCGGGCAGCGTCCCCAACCGGCACCGCATCAGATGGCGCAGCCGGCGCTGCACCCGGTGCCGGACCACGGCACCGCCCACCGTGCGACCGACCACGAAACCCACCCGCGGCGGCGCATCGGCGTCGCCGGACCGCGCCAGATGCACGACTACCGAGCCGCACGCCGCCCGGCGGCCCCGCTTCACTGCCGTCGCGAAGTCGTCGCGACGGGTCAGTCGGGCGGCAGCGGGCAGCAACGGAGGAGAGATCCGGGAGCGGGAGACTCAGGCCGACAACTCGCGGCGACCCTTGAGGCGCCGCGCAGCCACGATGGCGCGCCCGGCACGGGTGCGCATCCGCAACCGGAACCCGTGAGTCCTCGCGCGGCGACGGTTGTTCGGCTGGAACGTGCGCTTGCCCTTGGTCACGGCTGTCGTTCTCCCGGTACTCGGTGCTCGGTTCTCATTGCGGGGTCGCAGCTGTCGGGACTGCGGGCCGTCGGTCAGCCCCTGCCGGCACCGGCGGCATTACTTCGAGCGGGTCCCACGCGGCGCGCAACCCGAACGGGTCGTGGCGAGAGCACGCAAGACTACCCGCCGGTGGGCGGGAGACCGCTCGAGCCTAGGCGGCCGATGCCAGCGCCGTCAAAACGAGCGTCTCGCGTCACTGTAGGCGCGACACGCCGTTACTTCGGTGATGCTTGCTATCCCGGGGTTCTTGTGGCAGAGGCCGACGCTTGTTAGCGTGCCGGTCCCTGCGGTGCCGGAAGACCGGTGGAAGCAGGGCCAGGGGCTGGCCCGTCAGGGATCTGGGGTGTGTGCCGATCGTTTTTGCTAACCGTCATTCACAGCTGTGGACAACCTTGTGGATGCCCAGACTCCCTGAAGTCCACCACCTGCAAGTCCACCACCGGCCGAAGGGGAGTCAGCGCGGTGCCAGAGCGGCAAACCGACCTCGGCCAGGTGTGGAACGAGGTCGTCCGAGAGCTCTCCACCGGGACGCTGTCACCTCAACAGCGCGCGTGGATGCGCGTCACCCGCCCGATCGGCCTGCTGGATGGCACGGCGCTGCTGGCCGCACCCAGCGACTTCGCCAAGGACGCCATCGAGCGCGTACTCCGTCAGCCGATCAGTGCTGCGCTATCCAGGCACTTGGGCCGGGAGGTCTCACTGGCAGTGAAGGTCGACCACCCGCTGCCGGTGCCGGCAGAGCTGCCCCTGGCGGCCCGGGCAGCCGACGGCACCAACCGGTCGCATACCACTGAACACCGCACCGCTTTGCCTGGTGGCTCCGGCTCCAGCAGCGCACAACCTCACGGAGATTCTGTGGATTCTGTCGGGGAGAGAACCGTCCCAGGTGAGCAGAGCGAGGAGGAAGCCGCGCTGGCTACCGTGCATGAGATCTGGCCCACCTCCACCACCTCGACCGGCTCGGCTGCAGTGGCGCCGACCCGACGACCGAGCTCTCAGACCAAGCTCAACGAGAAGTACACCTTCGACACCTTCGTCATCGGCGCGTCCAACCGGTTCGCCCACGCGGCTGCGGTGGCGGTGTCCGAGGCGCCGGCGCGGGCCTACAACCCGCTGTTCGTCTGGGGGGAATCGGGGCTGGGCAAGACGCACCTGCTGCACGCCGTCGGGCACTACGCGCAGCGGCTGTTCCCCGGTATGCGGGTGCGGTATGTCTCTACCGAGGAGTTCACCAACGACTTCATCAACTCCCTGCGCGACGACCGCAAGGTGGCCTTCCAGCGCCGCTACCGCGACGTCGACGTGCTGCTGGTGGACGACATCCAATTCTTGGAGGGCAAGGAAGGCACCCAGGAGGAGTTCTTCCACACCTTCAACACCCTGCACAACGCCAACAAGCAGATCGTGATCTCCTCCGACCGCCCGCCCAAGGGCCTGGGCACCCTGGAGGACCGGCTGCGCACCCGCTTCGAGTGGGGCCTGATCACCGACATCCAGCCGCCCGAGCTGGAGACCCGGATCGCCATCCTGCGCAAGAAGGCCGCCGGTGACCGGCTGGCTGCGCCGGACGAGGTACTGGAGTTCATCGCAGCCCGGATCGAGCGCAACATCCGCGAGCTGGAAGGCGCCCTGATCCGCGTCACGGCGTTCGCCTCGCTGAACCGCCAACCGGTCGACAACCAGCTCGCCGAGATCGTGCTCCGGGACCTCATCCCGGACGACCAGGCGCACGAGATCGGCGCACCCAACATCATGGCGGTGACCGCTGAGTTCTTCGGTGTGACCATCGAAGACCTGTGTGGGCCAGGCAAGACCAAACACCTCGCCCAGGCCCGGCAGATCACCATGTATCTGTGCCGGGAGCTGACCGATCTGTCGTTGCCTCGGATAGGGCAGACCTTCGGCGGCCGCGACCACACCACGGTGATGCACGCGGACCGCAAGATCCGCAAGGAGATGGCGGAACGCCGCCGCACCTACGACCAGGTGCAGGAGCTCACCTCCCGGATCAAACAGCGCGCCCGTTCCTGAGCACGGCCCGGACGGGTTACGCCGACGGCAGCGGCCTGGTGACGCGACAAACGACCATCATCACTGTGCTTGTTCAGGGACATGGTGTCTCAGCACGCAGGTGCCATGGCGGGCAACATTTCTCGCAAAGTTGCCCCGTGCGGCACGTCTTCGGAACATCCACATGCCTCCCCATGTGGCTGGCAACAGGGTGCAGCACGCTGTTGATTACCGGTCGATACGCCTGGGTGCAACGCCGGGGCACCCAGGCGTAAGGCCACAAGTCGGCATCCTCGTCGCCACGCGGGCCACAGCGACACCGCGCTGACAGCGCCCGCTCGGGTTATCGTCCGTTGGGTTCGGGGCTCGTGCGTTGGGCGCGGCGTAGTGCGGTGTCGGCGTATTCGCCGGCCTGGCGAGCGAGATCGAGCGCGTCGGCCGGGCGGTCGCCGAAGAAAGCGACCAGGGTGGCGTCAACGATTTCTGGGGGCGCCTTGTCGAGCGACCCGGCATCGTAGGGCGGCTGTGGGGCGTACTCGATGACGAACTGGACCCTCTGCGCGACCGTGTCGCCTACCCGACTCCTTAGTCCGCACCGCAGGCTTGGTGCCGATCTCCGTCATCGATCCACCCACACCTGGGGATAACTCTGTGGACAGATAGGCGAGGCTGTGCACGTCACCGCGCCGCCCCGGCACTGTCCACCGCAGGCCATGACAGTCCACGGCCGCGCGCCTGTGCTGTGCACATCGCACCGCGCCGCCGGAGCTGTGCAGACGTCCCCCGTCCACACCACTCACAGGACTTACTACTGCTACTGGTTTTTTCTCTCTCAGGGAAGACCTATCTACTAGGTCGGTGGATAACCGCGACACCCACCGACCCGCTGCGCACCCCACCGCCATCCAGGACTTACGGTAGGGACACCCACCCTGGAAGGACTCGCCGTGCAGCTCGGACTCGTCGGACTCGGCAAGATGGGCGCCAACATGCGCACCCGGCTGCGGGCCGCCGGTATCGACGTTGTCGGCTATGCCCGCAGCCCTGGAAACCGCGACGTCGACTCGCTGGCCGAGCTGATCGACCGGCTTTCCACGCCCCGGGCGGTGTGGGTCATGGTGCCGTCCGGCGACCCGACCCGGGACACGGTGGCGCAGCTCGCCGGGTTGCTCACCAACGGCGACATCGTCGTCGAAGGCGGTAACTCGCGCTACACCGAGGACCAGACTCATGCTGCGGTGCTCGCCGACAACGGCATCGGGTACCTGGACTGTGGGGTCTCCGGCGGGGTCTGGGGCCGGGACAACGGCTACGGACTGATGGTCGGCGGCTCAGCGGAGCACGTCGAGCGGTTGATGCCGGTATTCGACGCACTGCGTCCCGAGGGCCCCCGGGACGAGGGCTTCGTGCACGCCGGCGGCGCCGGCGCCGGGCATTTCGCCAAGATGGTGCACAACGGCATCGAATACGGCCTGATGCAGGCCTACGCCGAAGGCTACGAGCTACTCGAGGCCGCAGACGTGGTCACCGACGTGCCCGCGGTACTCAAGGCCTGGCGGCGCGGCACGGTGGTCCGCTCCTGGCTCCTTGACCTGCTGGTAGCTGCCCTGGACGGTGACCCGCAGCTGGCCGAGCTCCAGGGTTGGGTGCAGGACTCCGGCGAGGGACGCTGGACGGTCGAGGAAGCGATCAACCACGCGGTGCCCGCACCGGTGATCTCCGCAGCGCTGTTCGCCCGGTTCGCCTCCCGCCAGCCCGACTCCCCGGCGATGCGTGCGGTGGCCGCGTTGCGCCAGCAATTCGGCGGGCACGCGGTACAGGCGGTCAAGCTGGATCCGGCCCTGGAAGATCCGCAGTAGCGCCCATGTACGTGCGCCAGCTCCAGGTCACCGACTTCCGCTCCTGGGAGCATGCCGAACTCGACCTGCAACCCGGCGTTGCGGTGCTGGTCGGTGCCAACGGGCAGGGCAAGACGAACCTGGTCGAGGCACTGGGTTACCTGTCGACACTGGGTTCGCACCGGGTGGCCACCGACGCGGCACTGGTGCGCCACGGCGCCCAGCGAGCCATCGTGCGCACCGCGGTGGTGCACGCCGGGCGGGAGCTGACCGTCGAGCTGGAGATCTCCCCTGGGCGAGCCAACCGGGCCAGGATCAACCGCTCCCCGGTGCCGCGCCCCAGGGAAGTGCTCGGGGTGCTGCGCAGCGTGCTGTTCGCGCCGGAGGATCTGGCACTGGTCCGCGGCGACCCGGGAGAGCGCCGCCGGTTCCTCGACGATCTGCTGGTCTTGCGTGCCCCCCGGCTGGCTGGCGTGCGCTCCGACTACGACAAGGTGCTGCGCCAGCGCGTCGCGTTGCTCAAGTCCGCCGGCTCGGCGCGGGCAGGTGATCTGCGCACCTTGGACGTCTGGGACGGTCATCTCGCCCGGCACGGTGCGGAGCTGCTCGGGGCCCGGCTGGACCTCGTTGCCGAGCTGGCCCCGCACGTCGCCGCGACGTACCGCACCGTGGCCCCGGAGGCTCCCGCCGTCGGGCTCGACTACCGCAGCAGCCTCGGTGACGCACTACCCGGCGGGGTGCGTGAGAGTGGCAAGGCCGACATCGACCTGCTGGAGGTGGCGATGCTCGCTGAGCTGGCCCGGGTGCGCCCGGCTGAGGTCGAGCGCGGGGTCTGCCTGGTCGGGCCGCACCGCGACGACCTTGAGCTCAGCCTGGGTGGGGTGCTGGCCAAGGGCTATGCGAGCCACGGTGAGTCGTGGTCGTTCGCGCTTGCGTTGCGGCTGGGCAGCTACCAGTTGCTGCGCTCGGACGGCGCCGAGCCGGTGCTGTTGCTCGATGACGTCTTCGCCGAGCTGGACACCCGTCGCCGGGCCCGGCTGGCCGAGGTCGCGCTGGCCGCCGAGCAGGTGGTGGTCACCGCGGCGGTGTCGGCCGATGTGCCCGAGGAACTCGATGGTGCGCGGTTCGACGTGCAAGACGGGCAGGTGCGTCGTGTCCGATGATCACTCCCCAGCTGGGGACAAACCTGTGGATAGTGTGGACAAGTCGATGTTGGGTCAATCCTCAAGTCCATCTCAGACACCACCTGACGGGGCCCGCGGTGCCGACATCGCTCGCGCTGCCCTGGAAGCCGCTCGCGCCGCCGGGACCCGCTCCGCCGGCTCCGCGCGCCGCAGGACAGGTGGCCAGGCAGCGGCGCCTCGTCGGCGCCGTGGCTGGTCCGGTGCGCGGGCTGACGATCGGGACCCCCAGACGCTGGGCCGGTTGGCGGCCCGGTTGGTGGCCGATCGCGGCTGGGTTAACCGGGTGTCCGGCGGTGTGGTGTTCGGCCGTTGGGCTCAGCTGGTGGGCGCGGAGGTCGCCGAGCATGCCCAGCCGGTGTCGCTGCAGGACGGGGAGCTCACGGTGCAGGCCAGCTCCACGGCATGGGCCACTCAGTTACGGCTGCTGCAACGCCACTTGGTCGCGCGGATCACCGCCGGTGTCGGGCCGGGCGTCGTGACCCGGCTGCGGGTGCAGGCCCCGGCTGCGCCGAGCTGGCACCGCGGCCCCCGGCATGTCCGCGGCCGCGGTCCCCGCGACACCTACGGTTAACCCCAGTTCCCGCGTGTCCGGCTCTCGTGCACGGTGTGTCGGGCTGTAGTGCACGGCGGCCGAGCCGGACCGGCCGCTCAGTGTCCGGCAGGCCTTGCAGCCCCACCTCTCGGCCGTCCGGACGTGCGCTGACACAAAAGCGCCGCGCTGTGAAGGGATGAGGGGTGTCCCTGACCCCGTTCTGTCCGGCGGCACCAGTAGAATCAAAGGGACACCCGGCCTGGTGCTCAGCCAGCCCGATGTCACCCCCGGCCGTATCGAGGCTTCCCCGGCGGCCGGGCCACCGCATCGCAGCACCGCAGCACACCCTGAGGAGACACCGAGGACCGTGGCCGCCAAGAAAAATGATTACAGCGCGTCGTCCATCACTGTCCTCGAGGGACTTGAAGCCGTCCGCAAGCGTCCTGGCATGTACATCGGATCCACCGGCGAGCGGGGCCTGCACCACCTGGTGTGGGAGGTGGTGGACAACGCCGTCGACGAAGCGATGGCGGGCTACGCAACGAGAGTCGAGGTCACCCTGCTCGCCGACGGCGGGGTACGGGTCTCCGATGACGGCCGGGGCATTCCGGTGGACATGCACCCGGTGGAGAAGCGACCCGCCTTGGAGCTCGTGCTCACCACACTGCACTCCGGCGGCAAGTTCGACGGCCAGTCCTACGCCGTCTCCGGCGGACTGCACGGCGTCGGCGTCAGCGTGGTCAACGCGTTGGCCAGCGCGCTCGAGGTGGTGATCCACCGCGACGGGTTCGTGTGGCGGCAGCGTTACGAGGATTCCAAGCCGGCCCACCCGCTGCGCAAGGGCGAGCCGACCCGCAAGACCGGCACGACCCTGACCTACTGGGCCGATAGCCGGATCTTCGAGACCACCACGTACAACGCCGAGACCGTGGCGCGCCGGCTGCAGGAGATGGCCTTCCTCAACAAGGGTCTGACGATCGTGCTGCGCGATCAGCGCGTCAACGGCAGCAACGAGACCGAAGACGCCGAAGGCCAAACCGCGCAGGTCAAGGAGCGCACCTTCCACTACCCCGGCGGCCTCGAGGACTTCGTCAAACACCTCAACAACTCCAAGGACCCCATCCACCGCAAGGTGATCGGATTCGAGGCGAAGGGCGAGGGCCTCGAGGTCGAGGTCGCGATGCAGTGGAACGCCGGATACACCGAGTCGGTCTACACCTTCGCCAACACGATCAACACCCACGAGGGTGGCACGCACGAGGAAGGCTTTCGCGCCGCACTGACCAGCGTGGTCAACCGCTACGCGCGAGACAAGAAGCTGCTCAAGGAGAAGGACACCGCACTCACCGGCGACGACGTGCGCGAGGGCCTCGCTGCGATCGTGTCGGTCAAGCTCAAGGAGCCGCAGTTCGAAGGTCAGACCAAGACCAAGCTGGGCAACACCGAGGCCAAGTCGTTCGTCCAGCGCACTTGCAATGAGTGGCTGATCGACTGGCTGGAGCGCAACCCCGCCGAGGCCAGGACGATCATCAACAAGGCGGTCTCGTCGTCGCAGGCGCGGCTGGCCGCGCGGCGGGCCCGCGAGCTGGTCCGCCGGAAGTCGGCAGGTGATCTGGGGGGTCTGCCCGGCAAGCTGTCCGACTGCCGCTCCACCGACCCGTCCCGCAGCGAAGTGTTCATCGTGGAGGGTGACTCGGCAGGCGGCTCGGCGAAGTCCGGCCGGGATTCGCTGTACCAGGCGATCCTGCCGATCCGCGGAAAGATCATCAATGTGGAGAAGGCCCGGCTGGACCGGGTCCTGAAGAACACCGAGGTGCAGGCCCTGATCACCGCGTTGGGCACCGGGATCCACGACGAGTTCGACCTCACCAAGCTGCGGTACCACAAGATCGTGCTGATGGCCGACGCCGACGTGGACGGTCAGCACATCCGCACCCTGCTGCTGACGCTGCTGTTCCGGTTCATGCGACCGCTGGTCGAGCACGGGCACGTGTTCCTCGCCCAGCCGCCGCTATACAAGATCAAGTGGCCGCGGGCCGAAGCGCAGTACGCCTACTCCGACCGGGAACGCGACGGGCTCATCGAGGCCGGCCTCGCGGAGGGCCGCAAGCTGCCCAAGGACGACGCGATCCAGCGCTACAAGGGTCTCGGCGAGATGAGCGCCAAGGAGCTGTGGGAGACCACCATGGACCCGGCCAACCGGGTACTGATGCAGGTCACCCTGGACGATGCGGCAACGGCAGACGAACTCTTCAGCGTCCTCATGGGCGAGGACGTGGAGTCCCGCCGCTCCTTCATCACCCGCAACGCCAAAGACGTCCGCTTCCTGGACGTCTAGCCGCGCTAATTTCCGCGGCAACAACTGGTCTGACCAAGCGAGCCGGTCCAGTGTTGTAGCGGCTCCCGAAACCGCAATTTGCTTCGAATACCAGTGACCACGACCGCTCTGCTGTTGCCGAGCTCGACACCAGTGCTGTCCGAAGCCGCGCGGGCAGCACTGG
>JBOHGH010000060.1:0-26401 GCA_050699975.1 Pseudonocardiaceae bacterium
GTGTCGAAGGTGCCGCGCACCTTCGACGCCCGCTTCTCCGCGCTGCGGCGGCACTACCGGTACCGGGTCTGCGACGCGCCGTGGGGAGTCGACCCGCTGCGCCGGTACGACACCCTGGCGCACCCCCGTCGGCTCGACGACACCGCGATGAACGCGGCGAGCAGCCTGCTGCTCGGCGAGCGCGACTTCGCCGCGTTCTGCCGCCGCCGCGAGGGTGCCAGCACGGTGCGCGCGCTGCAGCGTCTGGAGTGGACCCGCGACGAACCGCACCTGCTGGTCGCGCACGTCGCGGCGGACGCGTTCTGTCACTCGATGGTGCGCAGCCTGGTCGGTGCCCTGCTGTCGGTGGGCGACGGCCGGCGCCCACCGGATTGGCCCGCCGGCCTGCTGCGCCATACCGCCCGCGCCAGCGAGGTGACCGTGGCGCGGGCGCACGGACTCACGCTCGTCGGCGTCGATTATCCCGACGACGACCAGCTCGCCGCACGCGCCGAGCAGACCCGCGCTCTGCGGGTCGCTCGTGACCTCGCCCGGTAGCGCAGCTACCGAAGTAGCAGGCCGGGGCATTGCACCCGACGTGGTGCAATGCTCGATGTGATACCCGCACCATCGTTTCTGCCCGGCACCCAGCTGTCCGGCGAGTTCTACGCGAAGGTCGTGCGCCCGGTGCTGGACGGCCGCTCGCATGGCGCGGCGTTGCTCGGCTGGGGTTCAGACGTGCTCGGGTATGACACCGACCGGTCCACGGACCACGGCTGGGGCCGCGTCTTCTCGTGCTCGTGGAGGACGAGGAGTCGGTCGAGGAAATCCGAATCATGATCGACTCCCGGCTGCCGGAGCGGTTCCGCGGATGGCCCGTGCGGTTCGGTTCATCTCCCTCCTCGCGAGCGGCTAGCCAGGCGCGGGGCCTCGGCGACGTCGCTGGCTACGTGTTGCCGCATAGCACATGCGGTAGCGAAACGGGCTGGTCGTCGCCCCGGCACTCGTCTCCTCCGTCACTCCTGCCCCACGGGGAGGTGGGGTGATCTGTTGCGGATGTGCCACCGACGGCAACTTCTCGCCCAAAGCTGCCGTCGGTGGCACATCACCCAGCCAGGTCCTCGTAGAAACGGTGTCCGGTCGGCACGCCCGTCATGGTCACACGCTGAGCCTCGGAACACTCGGCAGGGAGGTCCCCCGTCGCACGTGCGCGGGCGGAAGATGTCGACATAATCGTGCTCGACGAGCCCGGTCGGAGGGAAGACACATGGACTGGCACCAGATGACCGAGGCCGACGGGCGCCACCTCCAACGCTGCGTGGAGCTCGCGGAGCAGGCGCTGGCCGACGGTGACGAGCCCTTCGGATCAGTGCTCGTGGCCGTGAACGGGTCGGTGCTCGCGGAGGACCGCAACCGGATCGTGGCCACCGGCGATCCCACGAGCCATCCCGAGTTCGCACTGGCGCGCTGGGCCGCGGCCAACATAGCCCCTGAGCAACGAGCGGCCGCGACCGTCTTCACCTCCGGCGAGCACTGCCCGATGTGCGCCGCCGCGCACGGCTGGGTCGGGCTGGGCCGCATCGTGTACGTGAGCTCGTCCGCGCAACTCGCGGCCTGGCTCGCCGAGCTGGGCGTTCCCGCGCCTCCTGTGCGGACTCTCAGGATCCAGGAGATCGTCCCCGACGTCGTCGTGGAAGGCCCGATCCCCAGCCTCGTGGAGCAGGTACGCAACCTGCACCGCCGCTTCTACGGCTCACCCTGACAAGCCGGACCGCAGTCCTGGCCCGGATTTGGCGCTGTATCGGTCCCGCAGCAGGATCCCTTTGAGAGACGCCGTGTCTCGCCGCGAGGACAGTGGAATTGATCCTCCGATAGCCCGCGGGTCACGCACTCCCGATCGAGGAACAGCTCGGGCACGGCCATGGACCTATGCCAGCTGCCGGCGAGCGTCGAGTAGGTGGTGGCTGACTTCATGCAGAGTGTGCACGGCTACCCAGCGCAGAGACCGCTCGGACAGTCGCGGGTAGTTGTACATGACGGTTCGATTCCAGTCGTCGGCACTCAGGCGGCCAAGTACGTTGGTGAACAGCTGCGCCGCTACGGTGAGCTGACGGGCCACATCACCCGGTTCCTGCTCGGCGTAACCATCGTGATCGACTCGCTCGTCACGGCCCATAGGCTCGAATGACGGTCGGTCCCTGCGCCGGGCGGCAAGCACACGCTCCCGTTGCACCAGCAACACGTCCCGCAGATGGCAGCCATACTCCAGCGGGGACCACTGGGTGTGCTCGCGTCTGGTCCGCACGTCGGAGCGGGTGTCGCTGAGTACGGCGGCGAACTCAGCGACACCCGTGGTGATCGACGAGGCGACATCCGGAGCCTTGGCCAAGTCATACTCGAAGCGGCACTCTTCGCAACGGTCCATGCCGAGACTCTATGAGGCGATCCGGTTTCCCTCGGCTCACCTGACGAGCAGTGAACCCGGCAGAGTGCGGCGGGCTTCAGCCGCGAGGACGTTCGAAGGTGACGAGCACGCCGTCGACACCGCCAGGCCCGATCCGTCCCTTCACCTCGACTGCGGTAATGGCCTTGAGCTGCCATCCCTTGTCCGCATGCTCGTTGAGGATCTTCTCCAGCTTGTCACCGGACATCTTGCCGCCGAGCAAGCCCTCGCGAAGCTCGACCACCCTGTACTCGTAACCGGTCGCCATACCGCCTCCTGATCCGATGTTGCATCCAGGGGCATGCTCGCCCCGGTAACCGCTCGGTGCTGCGAGTTCCGCTTCGTAAGCCGAGCGGTGTGCGAACGCCGCAGCACCCCGCGACGGCTACCACCACGCTCGTGCCGTCATCGCAAGCCCACCCCCAGCGGTGTCTGTTGATTGTGAAGGGCCGCCCGCTAAGCCCGCGCACGTGCCCGACGCTGCGTCCCCAAGGTGGGCAGAAAAGGCCCACCATGACCTGTTAGCGGTGGTGGTCGCCGCCGGCGAACAGGCCAAGCAGATCGCTGCGAATCTGATGCCACACGACGCAGGGAAAAGGCCGGCGGCGTAACGTCCAGCGCCTGCAGGTCTGGCATCGACCCGCTGACGTGGGCTGGTGGCGGATCAGGACTCGCCGCAGCGCGTCGATGGCGCCGGGGTAGTGACCGGCCTGCTCCAGTTCCGTGAGTTTGTCCCACACTGAGCCGACGAACTGACGAGCGCGGGGATGGTCAGCCAGCCAGGCCACGGCCTGGGTCGACAAGTGCAGCGTCGCGTCCACTGTGGGCACCGGCGTGGTGGATGCTGCTGGGTCGCTGCCGTGCTCGGTGAGCGTTGCGATCAGCAACCGCCCGGTGTTGTGAGCACGCCCACCGGTGGAACCCGTACTCCGGCGTAGTCGGGCCCGCGGCGAGCACCGGCGTCCGGCGTTGGGTGTGCCTGGCTGCGCTGGCTGACGGCGCGCCCCATCACGGTTCCCTTCGTCTTCCGCCAAGGGCCATGGCCGGACCGGCGACTCCAAGGCGGGGCATCGCCGGTCCGGCCATGACCCTTGGCAAGCGGCGGTGAACACTCTTCCAAGGGCTGAGCGGAGTCAAGCACTGAGAGGCACCGAGACGCAAGACTTGAAGCGTAAGTTTTATCTACGAATACTCGATTCTGATTTACTCATTGTGAAACGAGCCCATGAATGCTTTCATATCGGGTGTAAGATTCCCTCAGGGCGAGAGAGGTGGACGATGACCGAGGGCACCACGACGGGCTCGACCGTGCCCCGCCGGCAACTCGGCCGGTACCTGCGCGATCTGCGCAACCAATCGCGGCTCACCGTGCGCGCGGCGGCGGCACAGTTGGAGTGGTCCGAGGCCAAGATCTGGCGTATCGAGACCGGCCAGACGTCCCTGCGCAGCTTCGACGTCGAGACGATGTGCCGGATCTACGGTGCGCCGCCCGACCTCACCGAAGGGCTCATGGGGCTCGCCAAGGAGACCAAGGCCCGCGGCTGGTGGCACTCCTACGGCGACGCCATTCCCGAGGGCTTCGACGTCTACATCGGGTTGGAGGAGGCCGCGTCCTCCTTCAGCTGGTATGAGTCCGAGCTGATACCCGGGCTGCTGCAGACCGAGGACTACGCCCGTGCAGTGATCCGGGCCGACAACCCTGGGGTAGCTGACACGGAGATCGAGCAGCGAGTCCACGTCCGCCTGGCCCGGCAAGCGCTGCTCACCCGGGTCACCAGCCCACCGGTGCTTCAGATAGTCCTCAACGAGGCCATCCTGCATCGCCCGATCGGGGGCGAAAAAGTCATGGTGCGCCAGCTGGAGCGGCTGATAGAAGCAGATGCGCTGCCCACCGTGTCGCTCCGGGTGATGCCCTACGACGCCGGGCTGCACCACGGCGTCATGTCCGGACCGTTCGTGATCGTGCGGTTCCCACTCAACGGCACCGGCCAGGACACCGAACCACCCACGGTCTACGTCGAAAGCTTCACTGGGGCTCTGTACCTGGACAAACCCCGCGAGGTTGACCGGTACGACACGGCGTTCACCAACATCTGGGTATCGGCTCTCGACGAGAGGGCTTCCCGGGAACTGATCTCTCAAGTGGCAAGGGAGCTAGGAAAGTGAGCACAACCGACCTGTCGAGCGCCACCTGGCGCAAGAGCAGCCGCAGCAACGGCCAAATGAACTGTGTTGAGGTCGCCGACCTCGACGGCGGGCACCGCGCCGTGCGGGACAGCAAGAACCCCACCGGCGCAGCCCTGACGTTCACCGCGTCCGAGTGGACCGCGTTCACCACCGGCATCCGCGCCGGCGAGTTCGGCTGACCCAACGTCACCAGCACCCCCGGTGGCCGCTCCGGCAACCGGGGGGCTGCTGTGCGCCCAGGCCCGGAACTCCCGAAAAGTCGCCGGCCTTGGTTCGCGCGACCTGCGCGCGCTCCTGCTCGGACGGGGGGTTGGCCCGGATCGCGGCGATCCTCTACCAGCGATCGAGCACCGCCCCGGCCGGGGCGAGGTCAAACTCGGCACCGGCGCGGCTCAGTGCCTGGGGGTATTCGGCCTCGAACTGCGCTCACTCATCGGGTGCGAACTCGGCTAACGCCGCCCGGACCGCCGGGCCGGAACGCTCGACCTTGGTCGTCGCCGTTGTCATCCGGCGGGTATCCGCCCATCCGACGCGTCTACGTGGAGCGGTGGGAGGAAGGCGTGGCGCACGCGCGAACCGACGTGTGCAGGCCCCTGCCGTAAGGGGATCGTCGAACGAGATAAGCGAGGAGTGGGTAAGCCGGCGTCCGGGCGGAGGTCAGCACGTCGGGGAGACGACCGGCAGGCTAGGCTTGTTTCTCGATACCTATGAAGCCCGACACACATACACTCCAGCAGCTCTTCGAGCGCGACGTCCGCTACGTCGTTCCGCTCTACCAACGGCCCTACGTCTGGAGTGAAAAGGACCAGTGGGCGCCACTGTGGGAGGACGTCGCCGCCTTGCTCCAGCATCAGGAGAGCGGTGACCCGTCCGGGATGTGGTCACACTTCCTCGGGGCGATCGTCCTCGACCAGGAGCAGACTGTTCCCGGGCAGATCCCTCGGTTCACCATCATCGACGGCCAGCAGCGTCTGACGACGCTGCAGTTGCTGGTGGCCGCCGCGGCTGGAGCTGTGGCGGACGTCAAGGCCGAGAACGATGCGGCGCTCCTGCGCGAACTCACGATCAACAATCCGCGGAAAGCCAAGGACACCGAGCAGCTCAAGGTCTGGCCGACGAACGCCAACCGGGCCTCGTTCGCCGCCGTCATGTCGCCCGACTGCCCCTTGCCCGAGCATGTCAACGACCCCGACAACCTCATTGACGAGGCCTTCGCCTACTTCACCAAACGGGTCGCCGAGTACCTCACTGGCGCGGGTGAGGACGAGGCAGCCGGCGCGGTAGTGTCGATCGGCGGCGTAGCGGTGGAGACCCCCTCGCAGGGCGTGACGACCAGAGCAGACGAACCAATCAACGGCCTAGATCCGCTAGTAGCCGCGCGAGCGGAGCGGCTACGTATAACGTTGTGCGACTTGCTCAAGGTGGTCTCGATCACGCTCGAGCGTGACGACAACGCGCAGGTCATCTTTGAGACGCTCAACGCACGTGGCACGCCTCTGTTGGCGCTCGATCTCGTCAAGAATGCCGTCTTCCATCAGGCCGCCCGCCAAGGATGCGCCACCGACACCCTTTACGAACAGATCTGGCGGCCCCAACTCGACGACGACTACTGGCGCCAGGAGCGCCGCCAGGGCCGCCTGAATCGGCCGATCGCTGAGTTGTTTCTTATGCATTGGTTGACGATGCGCCTCGAGCGCCTCATTCCAGCCACCGAGCTGTTCGCCACGTTCCGCCAGAAAATCCTGGAGCTGGCCACCGACGCAGAGGCGCTCATCAGCGAGCTCTGCGCCGACGCCCGGATCATGCGGTCACTCGACACGCCGACGCCGAGGACTCCCGAGGCTGAGTTCTTCACCCGCCTAGAGGCGCTTGACGCTGGCACCGTACTGCCGATCGTGCTACTGCTGTTCCGCTCGCCGGAGATCACCAAGGACCGCCGGCGCAGGGCATTGCGCATCCTGGAGACCTGGTTGGCACGCCGCGCACTGATGCGGCTGACAGCGAAGAACTACAACCGGCTCGTGCCCCGCCTGGTCGCAAGGATGAAGACCGACATCCAACACGCTGACGACGTTCTGCTTCAGGCACTGTCCGGTGGCGAGGGCGAGATAAGCCGCTGGCCCGGCGACGCCGAGTTCACCCACTTCCTCCGCACCCGTGACGTCTACGGGACTGTGTCCCAGGCGCGCCTCGTCATGGCGCTTGCAGCCGCAGAGGCCAGCCTGTACTCGAACAAGACTGATGCTCCCACACTTGTCGACCACCTATCTCTTGAGCACCTGATCCCGCAGGAGTGGCAGAACTACTGGCCGCTCACGGACGTCGATGACACCCCACTTGACGATGCAGCGCTCGACCAAGCCAGCAACGCGCGCTCGGCGCGCCTGCACCGGCTTGGGAACCTCACCATCGTTGCGCACCCCCTCAACTCGGCGATGTCGAACTCGGCGTGGACAACCAAACGTGCTGAGCTCAACAAGCACAGCCGCTTGTTGTTAAACGCGCGTCTTGCCGAGCGCGACACCTGGGACGAGCAGGCCATCGATGAGCACGGCGCCTGGCTCGCGCAGCGCCTCGTCGCCATCTGGCCCGGGCCTGACGTCGAGAACTGGACGTAACCGCCAGGTACCAACTGCTCTGATGCGAGAGGCACCGGCGGTGAAGACACTGCCTACGGCTGGTCCCGTGTAGTGAGCGGTCTTCCCCGCGATCGTGACGACCGTGCTCTACTCCCGATGCAGGCACCGGAGAACCGCCACTTGCCCTGAGGAAGGGCCTCCCTGTTCTCCGCCGACAGCTCCACTGTCTACAGATGGTGGGGAGACGCAGCCCCGGCACGTGTTCATCCCGGACCTGGCGTGGTGGGAGGACGAGGACGGTCCGGTTGATTTCGTCCCGCTGCGCCGAGCCGACGATCTGGATGCGTGGTTGGAACTGGCCTATGGACACGACTTCGTCATCACTCAGGTTGATGATGGTGATCCGGTCGGGCCTGGACTGCGTGGGGCCGACCCCGACCCCGGCCTGATCAGTCCCCCCGGCGCACCGGCCCGAGGATCTCCCGCTCTGCGGGTGTGGTGACCAGCCGCAGCGGCAGCCAGAGGTTGGGCCCTAAGGCCACCACACCGTCGTCGGGTAACGTCGCCAGCTGGTTGGTCATCGGTGCGGAGAGCCGCCACATCTGGGCGGCCAGCTGCGCCTGGTCAACCGGTAGCCGCTGGAGCAGGACGAGGTTGGCATTGTTGGCGGTGCTCTCGGCCTGCGGGTGCAGGTAGGGCAGCACGTACAGGGTGGTCTGCCACGGTGAGCGGGGCGAGAACAGCTCTTGGGGCACCGCTCCGCCGTCGTGCACGACCAGCAGCGGCGCGTCCTCCGACGCCCGCGGCAGCTCGACCGGGGCGAGCCGGCGGACCTGCACCAACGGGGCGGAGCGACCGTCGGGGCCTTCGCCGGCGGCTCGGGTGAGCGGCTGCCAGGCATCGGGCCGGCCAGTGGCGATCACCACCCAGGCGCCGGTGGCCATCGCGCGCAGGGCGACCTGGCGGGCCAGGTAGAGCCCCCCGACCAGCACCAGCCGGGTCGGCTCCGGGCGCAATACCGACACGCTCAGCGGCTCGTCATCCGGCCCCGAGCCCAGGACCATGCCCCCGCGATCGGCCGAGGGACTGACCGCGTCGAGCAGCCCGGGCGTGACCAGGAACTCCGGCGCGACCGCCCGGGTTCCCGCCGGACCACCCAGGGTCCTCATCCGGATACCCCCAGCGGCAGCGTCGCGGCCAGACCGGCGGTCTGCAACCCGTGCAGCGCAGTGAGCGCCACCCCGAGGCGTTCGGAGACGGCCTGCAGCCGGCCGTCGGCCGCCTCGAGTTCGGTGCGGTTGCGGGCGCTGACCCGGACCAGACCCCGCAGCCCGACCTCAGCACCGTCCTCACCGGGCGACATCGACAGCGCGACAGTCGTGGACAGTGCGCGGACCCCAGTCAATGCCGTGAGGTTGGGCGCGACGCCCCCCACTTGCCAGCCGCTGATCGCGTAGCTGGCGTGCCCCACCCCGGCGGCGGTGACCGCCGTCCACCCTTCGCTCAGCGCTACCTGCTCCACGGTGCCGGCCACCGCGGACAGCTCGGCGGCGGAGATCCCGGCACGCAACAGCTGGTCGGCGTCCAGCGGTCGGGTGGACACGCCCTGGGACTCCAGCGCGCTGCGCACCCGGGACAGTGCACCGATCAGTGCTCGATGCGCGCCCATCACTCCGCCACCGCGTTCGGCCACGGCGGCGAGGCAACGGCGGGGGTCCAACCGCACCACGACCCAGGTGGTGCGACGGGCGGCCGCCGGCAGCGGACCCAAGACCTCGAGGTAGGAGCGCAGCGCCGGGGACGACGACGGCAGGGCGGCGTTGCCCGGGTAGCAGTGCCAGATCACCTGGATCGCGTCCAGCACCACGCCGCGATCTTCCAGGCACGGGGCGAGCGCGCCGAGTGGCAGGTTGGGCCCGCCACCGACGGGGGTGATCAGTGACGGTGCACCGTCCACCTGCAACACCGCGGTCCACGTGCCCTGGTGCCACGTCAAGCCCAACGGTTCCCGCTGGTGGTCGGAGCCGTGCGCGACGATCAGATCCGGCACGACGAGGCGAAGCAGGGCGACCCGCGGATCGTCGGAACCCAAGACCGGCTCCTCGCAGGCCGGCGGGTGGCCCGCTGCCACCGGGTCCGGACCGGTGACACTGACGATCTTCAGCACCTGTGAGCGCGCCAGGTAGTGCGCGGTGAGCTGGATCCACCGCACGAGCCAGCGGCCGCGCCACCGCCCTAGCGCCAGTGGCGCTGCGACCAGCAGCACCCCCAGCGCTGCCCACCACAGGGCGGTGTCCACCGCGAGCAGCGCCAGACCAATGGCGAGCCCGATCTCCAACAACACCAGGTTGACGACGGGCAGCGGGCCCAGGCACGAACCCGTCGAGCGCCGCCGGGCGGTCACCGTGGCGGGCAATGCACCGGTCATGTCTGCGCCTCCGTATCCTGCGGCACGGTACAGCCCAGGGGAGAGCGGCAGGCGCCCGATGTCCAAGGATCCGACCACCACGTCGCAGGTGCAGGCGTACCGGTTCGTGCTCCGCAGGATGGAGTCGGCTCTGGTCCGCAAGGACGCGGTCATGCTGCACGAGCCGATGCGCCAGCACCTGCGGGCCACCGCGGTCGGCCTGATCCTGGGTGTACTGGGGTTGGCGGCGTTCTTCGTGATCGGCCAGTTCAGCCCGACCAGCCAGGTCAGCGGCAATGAGATCGTCATCGGTACCCCATCCGAGACCGTCTTCGTGGTGCAGGACAACCCGCGGCGGCTCATCCCGGTGCTCAACCTGACCTCGGCGCGCCTGCTGCTGGCAGCGATCTCACCGGGCCGGGAGGCACCGGAAACCAAGAGAGTCGCCGACTCCGCGTTGGCCGACATCGGCCGCGCGCCGTCCACCGGGCTTCCCGGCGCGCCGCCCCTGCCGGTGCCGGAGAACCTGATCCGGGGCGTCTGGTCAGTATGTGACACCGCCAAGGTCCGGTCGGACCTGCCGAACTCGGAGTCCCAACCGCAGCTGTCCACCACCGTCCTGGTCCGGGAGGGGCAACCGCCGGGTCGCCCGCTCGGTGACGACGCGGCCCTGCTGGTCGCCGAGCAGAGCACCGGAGCCACCTATCTGGTGTGGCACGGCCGTCGAGGGCAGGTCGACCTGCGTGATACCGCGGTCCGGACCCTTTACCGGTTGGGCAACGTCGTGCCGCGCAAGGTCAGTACCGGCCTGCTCAACGCGATCCCCGAGGGGCCCCCGCTCGCGCTGCCGGACATCCCACCCGGGAACCCCTCGTCCTTCCTTCCTAGGGTGCAGGTCGGCGAGGTGGTGCGGGTGAAAGGCGCGATCCAGCAGTCATTCTTCCTGCTGTTGCCGCAGGGTAAGCAGCCGGTGGAGCGTGCGGTGGCCGACCTGATCCGCTACCACCGCAGCGTCAGCACCGACTTCACGGATGTCACGCCGGAGGCCATTTCACAGGTGCCGGAGGCGCCGGTAGCCAGCCAGCTCGACTTCGCCGGCTTCCCGGCCCGGATCCCCCAGATCGTCACAGTCACCGAGAACCCGATCGCCTGCGTCACCTGGCAGGGTCCGGACCAGGCTCCGGTGGTTACCGCCAGTCCAGGCGAGCGGCTGCCGCTCGACGATGGCGACAGTCCGGTCGAGGTGCCCCGCGCGGCGAGCGGCCAGACGGCCGACAGCGTCTTTCTCAAACCGACCAAGGGTGCCCTGGTCCGCGGGGTGGTGCCGGGGCAGCGACCCGATACCGGGGCGATCTGGCTGGTGACCGACCAGGGGCTGCGCTACGGCGTGCCCACGATGGACGTGGCTCGCGCACTCGGACTCGGCGAGGTGACTACGCCGGCACCAGAGTCCATCCTGGGATTGTTGCCCATCGGGCCGGCGCTGGAGCCCCAGCGCGCCTTGGAGCTGTTCAACCCCGACCTGGCCCGCCAGCTTGCCGAACAGCGCACTGGCGGCTGAGCGTGAACCCCCGACGTGCGACGGCTGGGAGCCGCTGGCTGCGATACCGGCACGCGGTCATCATGCGCTGTGTCGCCCTAGCGGTGGCGGTGCTCGCGACGGTGACGATGGTGACGGCGGGAGCCGCGCAGGTTGCCCCTCCGGTGCGGGTCGTGCCCTTCGAAACCCGGGCGGCCGACGGCACGGCGTTGAGGGGCGACGTCTACCTTCCCGAGGCCGGCGGTCCGGCGGCGACGGTTCTCCAGTTGAGCCCCTACTGGAACACGGTCAAGGGTCCCGGCGAGCTGCAGGCCGACAGTGACACAGTGCGGCCCTTCGTGGAGGCGGGTTTCGCGGTGGCGCTGGTGAACCTGCGCGGAACCGGCGGCAGCGGTGGCTGCTTCCAGTGGGGTTCGCGCCTGGATTGGAGCGACGCCTCGACCGTTGTGGAGGCGCTCGCCGCGCAGCCGTGGAGCAGCGGCAACGTCGGCATGTACGGGACCAGCTACGAGGGGTGGGCCCAGTACATGGCGATGGCAGACCCGCCGCCGCCGCTCAAGGCCGCGGTGCCGATCAGCGGGGTGATCGATGTCTGGAGCCTGCTGACCCGCCAAGGCGCGCCGATCTCGATCGGGCCGGTGGCCTCGACGGCGTTCGGCGCCGCAACGAGCTTTCTCAGCGCCGAGCCGGCGACGCTCGACCATGCCGGCTGCTCCGAGTACGGCACGCACCTGCGCGAGGGCACGGAACTCGTCACCACCGGCGACCGCACGTCCTACTACCAGGAGCGGGACCTGCGCCCGTTCATCGCGGACTCCGCGGTGCCCGTCCTGATGGCCAATGGCCTGCGCTATGTCGACGAGGGACACACGCTCCAATTCGAGGACCTGTGGGCGCTGCTGCGCACGGACCGCACCCGGTTCATGCTCGGTCAGTGGGCGCACGGCGGCGTGCGCCCGGACTTCACCCAACTTGCCATCAGCTGGTTCGACCACTACCTGCGCGGCGGCCCGCAGGCCACCGCGCCCGGGATCGTCGAGTACCAGGACGACACCGGCGCTTGGCATACCGCCCCGAGCTGGCCGCCGCCGGCCGAGTCGGTGCCCTTGTATCTCTCGGGCCAGGAGCTGATCGCGACCCGCAGCGGGGTCACGCCCTCGCAGCGCAGTTTTCAGTCACTCGACCTCGGCGACCTCGCCTGCGGGCCGCAGCAGCTCGGGTACGTGTCCCCGCCCCTGGCGCAGGAGATCCGCGTGGCGGGAAACTTCTCCGCCGACCTCACCGTGTCCAGCAACCTTCCCGGTGGGAATCTGGTCGCCACGCTCTACCACACCTCGGGCCGGGGCTCCTGCGCCGAGCTGGTGCGCGGGGCGCAGGACTCGGGGCGGATCCAGCTCGACCTCAAGCACTGGCAGCAGCCCGGCACCAGCCGACCCTTCCCGACCGGCACGCCCACCAGGGTGACCGCCCAGAGCCTGCCGCTGGCCACCGTGATCCCCGCCGGTCACCGGCTCGTTCTGGCTATCGGCGCAACGTCGGAGGAGATCCTTCCCGACTCGCTCAAACCGACGATCACGGTCGGCACCGGCGACCAGCTGCCCGGCTCGCTCTCGCTGCCGGTAGTCACCGGAAAGCTCAGATTCCGCTGAATCCGGCCTGAGGGCGCGATGATGGCTGGATGACCGCTGCTGAGTGGTTCCTCCTGGGTGCACCCTGGGACTGCTCCGGTTCCGGTCGTGGCGAGCTGGCGGCACCGGATGCGTTTCGCGCGGCGGGGTTGGCTGCCCTGGTGGATCGGGACCTGGGCGACGCCGCCACCGTGATCGACAGCGCTGAGCGGGATGAGCGTACTGGGGTGCTGGCCGTCCGGGAGACTGTGCGAGCTGCGCACGCCCTGGCCAACGCCTTGGCGGGGGAGCTGCGTGACCCACCGGGCCGGCGACCGCTGGTGGTCGGCGGGGACTGCAGCATCCTGCTCGGAATCTTTCCCGCGCTTCGCAGGCAGGTAGGCCCGGCCGGGCTGTGGTTCCTCGACGGGCACCCGGACTACCTCGACGGGGCATCGTCGGACACCGGTGAGACGGCCGACATGGACCTCGCGGTGCTCACCGGCGACGGCGCGACGGCCTTGGTCGAGTTGGCTGGGGCGCCACCGATGATCCCGGCGAGCGACGCGGTGCTGCTCGGTCACCGCACGCGGGACCTGGATGAGGGCGCCGCCGCAGAGCTCGCGCGGCTGCCCACCGAACTGCGCCGGATCGATGCCGCGACTGTAGCGGCTGACCCGGCGGCCTCGGGTCAGCGTGCCGCCGCGTGGCTGGCGGGCGCGGGCTGTGGGGTGTGGTTGCACCTGGACCTGGACGTGCTGGACCCGGAGTCGCTGCCCGCCGTGACCTACCCGCAGCCGGGCGGGCTCGACTGGGATCAACTCGCCGCCGCGCTCGAGCCGCTGGCACGGTCACCGCGGCTGCTCGGGGTCAGCGTCGCGGACTTCCGGCCCGACCTGGACCCCACCGGTGAGCTCGCGGTAAGGGTCCTGGATGTCCTCGAACGCACGCTCCCGTGAGCATCCGGGGCGGGTCGCCAGGTCGCGCCGCCGGTGCGGAGCCGGGTCGCGTGGTCTCGGTCAATGTCGGCGTCCCCCGCCCGGTGAGCTGGCGGGACCGGATCGTCCACACGGCGATCTTCAAGTACCCGGTGGACGGCCGCGTGCAGCTGCTCGGGGTGAACCTCGTCGGAGACGACCAGGCCGACCGCGAAGTGCACGGTGGCCCCGACAAGGCCGTCTACGCCTACGCGCGCGAGGACCTCGACTGGTGGGCCGGTGAGCTGGGACGGCCGCTGCCCCACGGGGTGTTCGGCGAGAACCTCACCGTGACCGGGACCGCGGTGACCGACGCGGTGATCGGGGAACGCTGGCGAATCGGCACCGCCGAGCTGGAGGTCTGCGGGCCGAGGGTGCCGTGCTACAAGCTCGGCATCCGGATGGGCGACGACGGGTATCCACGCCGATTCGCCGCCGCCGGCCGGCCCGGTGCCTACCTGCGAATCCTGGTCAGCGGCTCGGTGGGGGCCGGCGACGAGGTCGTCGTCGCGCACCGGCCCGGCCATGGCGTGACGGTGCGCGCTGTGACGCACGCCTTCCACCGCGACCGCTCCCGGGCACCGGAGATCCTGGCCGCGCCGGAGCTGGCCGAATTCTGGCGGAGCTGGGCGCAGAAGCTGCTCGACCGAGATCTACGACGCCGCCCACCGCCGCGCGTGGATTAGCGTGGCGAACACGAACAGCGCGGCAAGCGTGGCGGTGGCCAGCCCGAGCAACGGGTACGACCCGACGGCGACCGTCACGCCGGCCAGCACGCCACCGAGCGCCCCAGCGATGTTCATTGTCACGTCGGACAGGCCTTGTATGCCGGGTCGGTCCGCCAGCGGTATGGCCTCGACGAGCAGCGCCGAACCCCCCACCAACCCGGCTGACCAGCCCAGACCGAGTGCGATCAGGCCGGCGGTGAGCAGCCCGGCGTCCGCTCCGCCGGCCGTTGCGGTCATGCCACCGGCAATCACCAGCAACACAGCGCCGAGCGCGAGCACGCGGCGCCGGTCGATCCGATCGGCGAGCAGCCCGAACAACGGGCTCAGCGCGTACATCGCGGCGATGTGCAGGCTGATCACCAGCCCGACCAGTTGCAACGACGCTCCACCGTGATCCATGTGGACCGGGGTCAACGACATCAACCCGACCATGACCAGGTGGCAGAGCGCGATTCCCGCAACGGCCAGCTGGGCGGTGGGCGCCGACCGCAGCGCCCCCCACGGCGAACGTGCGGGACCGGCCGGACCGTGGCGGGCATCCATCTCGCTGAGCTCGCGCGCGAGTACCAGCGGATCGGGGCGCAGCCCGACCACCGTCCCGACCCCCGCCAGCCCGAACGCGGCGGCGCACAGCAGAAATGGGCCGGTGGCCGGCACCAGGCCCAATGAGCCCGCCCAGCGCTGCGCAGGCTCGGCGAGGTTGGGGCCGACGAGCACACCGACGGTGACGGCCCACAGCACGATCGCCAGCTCGCGCGCCACCCGGTGCGGGTCGGCGAGATCAGTCGCGGCGAACCGCGCGGCCAGACCGGCCGCGGTCGCCGCCCCGAACGGCGCCAGTGCTGCCAGCAGAGCGGGCCAGCTGCCCAGCGACACCGCGACTACCGAACCGATCGCGCCGAGCCCGCCTATCGTGTAGCCCAGCGCCAACGCCGCCCGGCGGCCGGACCGGTCGGCGACCCTGGCGATGGCGTAGGAGGCGAGGGCCGCGCCGATCACCATGGCAGTCGAGGCCGCGCCGCCGATCACTTCCGAGCCGGACAGCTCGGCGGCCACCAGGTTGCTCACCGCGATGCCGAGCGCCACCCCGACGCCGGCCGCGGCCTGCGTGCCGACCAGCACGATGAGAGTGCGTCGCTGTGCCCGGCCGGCACTCGGTTGCCGAAGATCCGCCGGCATGCGTCGTCCGGGCCCTCAGCCCGTCCGGTAGATACCGGTGGCGTAGGCGGGGCCGTAGTAGCGCTGCAGGTCCTCGAGCGCTTCGCCGGGTCGTTCAAGGCGCTGGACGATCTGGGCGCGTGACGGCACCGCGTCGGGTTCCCACGTTGCCGGCTGCCACAGATCGGAGCGTAGGAACGCCTTCGAACAGTGGTAGAAGACCTGATCGATCTCGACGACGAGCGCCAGCAGCGGCCGGTGGCCCTTCACCACCATCTGGTCGAAGAAGGGTGCCTCCTGCACCAGACGTGCCCGGCCGTTGATCCGCAAGGTGTCGCCGCGCCCGGGGACGAGGTAGATCAAGCCGACATGCGGGTTGGTCAGGATGTTCCGGAAGCCGTCGGCGCGCCGGTTACCGGGCCGCTCGGGGATGGCGATGGTCGTGTCATCGAGCACGAGGGTGAAGCCGGGCGGGTCGCCCTTGGGCGAGACGTCGCAGCTGCCGTCCGCACCGGAGGTGGCCACCAGGCAGAAGGGTGAGCGTGCGAGCCACTGCTTGTCGTACTCGTGCAGCCGGCGCCGGTCCTTGGCGGCGGTTCTTGGGAGCGGTTCGCCGACCAGCTCCCGCAGCTGCGCCTCCGAGGTAATTTCCGTCATGCCCCCAGTGTCCATGATCGGGTGCCAGGATTACGGCGATGCTCACCTCTGACGAGTTGGCCGCCCGCACGGACCGGGCCGTCGCCGCCGCGGCTGGCGCGGGCCGCGACCTCGGGCTCACCGTGACCGACCCGCGGGTGCTGTACGACGTGTTCTCCGTCGTCGTGCACCTGTCGCCGGCACCGGTGGTGGTGCGGGTGCCCACGGTCCTGCCGCGCACCGTCGCCGCAGACCCCGACGCGCAGGCGGCACAGCAACGCTGCGAGCTCGCCGTCGCGGGCTGGCTGGCCGACCGCGGCCACCCTGTTGTGCCACCGAGCACCCTGGTGGCGCGAGAACCAGTCCTTCGGGACGGGCTCTCGATGACGTTCTGGCGGTTCGTCGAGCAGGTCCCCGACGCCGATCCCGACCCCGGTCGGCGCGCCACCGTGACGGCGCACCTGCACGCCGCCCTGCGCGAGTACCCCGCCGAGCTGCCGTTCCTCATGCCGCTCGACGCGTCGGTACCCGACGGTCTCGAGCAGCTGGAGCGCCGGCCGAACCTCCTGGACGCGGCGGACCTGGACCGCGCGCGACGTGAG
The DNA here is from genome assembly GCA_050699975.1 of Pseudonocardiaceae bacterium. Classification (GTDB taxonomy): domain Bacteria; phylum Actinomycetota; class Actinomycetes; order Mycobacteriales; family Pseudonocardiaceae. The sequence continues at coordinate 16,844 of JBOHGH010000060.1, forward strand.
TGGGCGTTGTTGGAGCCCGTCGTCAGATCCCGGGCTGCCTTCGAAGCTGCGTTCCCCGGGGTCGATGTCCAGCCGATCCATGGTGACGCGCCCTACTACAACATCATCGTCACGCCCGAGGGCGAGCTGTGCTCCGACTTCGAGCACGTCACCATCGGCCCGGTCGGGTGGGATCTCGCGGGCATCGGCCCGCAGGGCCAGGCGGCGTATGACGCGGCCGCCGCGGGGCTTGGCCTGCGCCCCCTGGACGAGCAGCTGTTGCGCGTCATGGAATCCGCACGGATGATCCAGTGCGTCGCCTGCCTTGCCCTCGTGCCCCAGCTCCCGATACTCGCCGAGGGCCTCCGGCCGTGGCTGGACCAGTGGCGAACGACACCGCTGGCGGGGGGCCTGGAAGAGATCGACTCTCGGTAGTCTTCCGCGTCATCTGCCGCGCTGCTCGATCAGTACCTCGATGCCGTCGAGGACGCATTGCAGGCCGAACTCGAAGGCGTGGTCGGGGTCCGAGGGTGCTTGGTGGTGCTGGCCGGCCGTCGTGCCGACCCGGGTGGCCACGGGGTAGCGCTGGGGATCGAGGACCTTGGCCAGCCACGGTGCGGTGGCCGCCCACCAGGTCGCGTCGTCCAGGCCGCTGCTGCGCGCGACGTCGAAGGCGTCGATCGCGCTACGCGCGGCACCGGCGACGTAGCCGTTGATGAGGGTGACGATCGAGTCCATCTCGAGGTCGTCGAGGCCGAGCCCTTCGACAGCCCGCAGCTCCCGCTCGTACTTGGCGATGATCCCTGGGCCCATCGGCGGGCGCGTGGTGGCGATGTGGAGCATCCACGGATGCCGCCGCGCGAGCGCCCACTGATCCCGGGCGACGGCCTCGAGCTGCGCACGCCATGTCCCGTGGGGCGCCTCAGGGGTGGTCTCGAGATGGATGGTGTCGAGCATGATGTCGATGAGCTCGGCCTTGCCCGGAACATAGGTGTAGAGCGACATGGTGCCCACGCCGAGCCGCTCGGCGACCCGGCGCATGGACAGCGCGTCCAGGCCTTCGGCGTCGGCCAGGTCGATGGCGGCCCGAACGATGCCGCGCACGGTCAGGCCCGGCTTGGGTCCGCGGGTGCGCGTCGGCTCATCGCTGCCCCACAGCAGGGTCAGGCTCCGCGCGGGGTCCCCGCCTCCGCTCTGGACAGTCGCCACTTCCTCATCCTAATCCTGCGCCCCAGACCTACTCCGTAGGTAATACGGTACACTGTACTTAGTTGTTCGGCAGGGCGAGGAGGCGCGGACATGGTGAGCTCTGGAATGGGGTCATCGCCGACGGTCTGACCCTGCCGCTGTCGGCGCGCCGCTACCGCCAGCTCAGCCGCTGAACCGCCAACAACGAAGCGAGGAGCACTTCTTGTACGCCGACCATATCCAGATCACCGGTGCGCGGGAAAACAACCTCAAAGATGTCTCACTACGCATCCCCAAGCGTGCAATCACCGTCTTCACCGGCATCTCCGGCTCGGGAAAGTCCTCTCTGGTGTTTGACACCATTGCCGCCGAAGCACAACGCCAGCTAGGCGAGACCTTCACGACGTTCATCCGCAACCTGCTGCCCTCCTATGGCCAGCCCGACGTCGACGCGATCGAGAACATCTCCGCGGCCATCGTCATCGCCCAGAAGCCGCTGCGCGGCAGCTCCCGGTCGACGGTCGGTACCGCCACCGAGATCTACTCGTTGCTGCGGCTGCTGTTCTCCCGTGCCGGCATACCGTTCGTGGGCTACTCCAACGCTTTCTCCTTCAACGATCCCGCCGGCATGTGCCCGGAGTGCGACGGCATCGGGCAGACGGTGCAGCTCGACCTCGACACGTTCCTGGATCGGACGAAGTCGCTGAACGATGGTGCGCTGCTGCACCCGCAGTTCGCCGTGAACGGCTGGTTCTGGAAGATCTACGCGGCCTCCGGACTGTTCGACAACGACAAGCCGCTCGCCTACTACACCGACCAGGAATGGCAGACCCTGCTCCACGGCGGCCAGGCGAAGGTCGCCCTGGAATGGCAAGGAGGCTCTATCAACTCCAGCTACGAGGGTCTGGTGGACAAGTTCACCCGCCTCTACATCAAGAAAGATGCGGGCGAGATGTCCGACCGCAACCGCGCGGTCTTCCAGAGGTTCGTGTCCACCGCCAGCTGCCCGCTCTGCCACGGCGCGCGCCTGCACCAGGCCGCCCTCGCGTGCGAGGTCAACGGCTACACAATCGCCGAGCTCGCCGCGTTGGAGGCCAGTGACCTCGCCGTAGCACTCGACGGGTTCGCCAACCCCACCGTCGCCCCCGTGCTCGACAGCCTTTGTGACCGTGTGCAGCGCCTGATCGGCATCGGCTTGGGCTACCTGAGCCTCGACCGGCCGGTGGCGACGCTCTCCGGTGGCGAGGCGCAGCGCATCAAGATGGTGCGTCACCTGAACAGCAGCCTCACCGACATGATCTACGTCCTCGACGAACCGAGCGTCGGCCTGCATCCCCGTGACGTCGGGCGGCTCACCGAATTGCTGCGTCAGCTGCGCGACAAGGGAAACACGGTCCTGGTCGTCGAGCACGACCCCGACGTCATCGCGATCGCCGACCACGTCGTCGACCTCGGGCCGCGGGCTGGCGCCCTCGGCGGCGAGATCGTCTACCAAGGCACCGTCGGCGATCTCAGTCAGGCCCCGACACTCACCGGCCGGCACCTGCACCACCGGCTACCGCTCAAGACCACCACCCGCGAGCCCACCGGCAGCGTAGCGATCACAGACGTCACGGCGCACAACCTCGAGAAAGTCACCGTCGACGTGCCCACCGGTGTTCTGACCGTGCTCACCGGAGTGGCGGGCTCCGGCAAGAGCACGCTGGTGACCGAGGGCCTCCTCGCCCAGCACCCCACCGTGATCGTCGTTGACCAGTCCCCGGTGGCCACCTCGATCCGGTCCACCCCAGCGACCTACACCGGGCTGATGGACGACATCCGACGGCTCTTCGCCCGCGCGAACAAGGTCAGCGCCTCATTGTTCAGCTTCAACTCCACGGGTGCCTGCCGGAACTGTCAGGGCCTCGGCGTTGTCTACACCGACCTCGCCTTCCTGGAAGGGCTGAAGTCAACCTGCGAGGAGTGCCGCGGCCGGCGATTCACTCCCGAGGTACTCGGCCACCCGGTGCGAGGCAGGTCCATCGCGGACATCCTGGCGATGACCGCAGCCGAGGCGCTCGATTTCTTCACCGAGACCAAGCTGCGGCGGGTACTGCAAGCCCTCGACGACGTGGGCCTGGATTACCTCACCCTCGGCCAGCCGTTGAGCACCCTGTCCGGAGGCGAGTGCCAACGCATCAAGCTCGCGACCCAGCTGCACAAGCCAGGCGCCACCTACGTCATGGACGAGCCGACCACCGGTCTGCACATGTCCGACATCGCCCACCTGCTCCAGGTGCTCGATCGGCTGGTCGACCGCGGAAGCTCCGTCGTGATCATCGAACACAACGTGGACGTCATCAAGAACGCCGACTGGATCATCGACTTGGGTCCTGAAGCCGGCACCCAAGGTGGCCACATCGTCTTCGAAGGAACACCCCGCCAGTTGCTGACCACGACCGGCTCGCATACAGCCGAGGCGTTACGCCGAGACCAGGCAGTAGCACAAGCGGCCTGTTGTGTCGAGTGACGCACTACTCAGGCCGTGGATGTGCGTACACCGCATGGTGTGACACATGCTCAGTTTAGCGGTCACCATGGAGAGATCACTGTCAACGAACAGGGTCGCGTGACCATTCCGGTGCAGGTGCGACGCGCGGCGGGGATCGAGGCTGGCGTGCCACTGGTGGTGTACGTGGAGGACGGGCGAGTCGTGATCGAGACCCGTGACCAGCTTGCCGACCGCATCCGCCGCGACGTGGCCGCCACGTGGACCGGCGACGGCTCCGTGGTGGATGAATTGATCACCGACCGCCGGGCTGAAGCCGCACGGGAGCAGCAGCGGTGAGCGCTGGTGCCGCGACGTCGGCGGTGCTGGATGCCTCAGCAGTGCTGGCATGGCTGCGCGACGAACCCGGTGCCGAACTGGTGCACCCGTTGCTGCCTGCCGCGGCGATGTCCGCGGCGAACTGGTCGGAGACTCACCAAAGGCTCCTCCAGCACGGCGTCGACGCCCACCGCGCGACCAACCGGCTACGCACCCTCGGGGTGCGGATCGAACCTCTGACCGAACCTGACGCGATCACCGCCGCGAACCTGTGGGTTGCCACCCGATCCGCTGGGCTCTCCCTCGGCGATCGATGCTGCCTGGCGTTGGCGGCCCGACTGGACCGCGTCGCCGTCACCGCGGACGCCGTTTGGGCCGGGCTGGACATCGACATCCCGGTACGCATTATTCGCTAACCGGGACTGCTGGCTCGGCGGTAAGGTCGCCGACGGCGGCTGACGGGGATGAAGTGGTGGATCCGGCGAGATGACCGGGCTATTTTTGTCGGGAAAGCGGGTCCACGGTGGGGTATGTGGTGGTCAACTCAGCGAGTTTTACCCTGCCTGATGGGCGGGTTCTGCTGGACGAAGTCACTTTCCGGGTGGGAGAGAGCCGCAAGGTGGCCCTCATTGGCGCGAACGGCGCAGGTAAGACCACCCTGCTGCGGATCATCTCGGGCGAGCTCACCGCGGATTCCGGCGCAGTGTCTCGGTCCGGTGGCCTGGGTGTCATGCCCCAGTTCGTGGGCCGTATCCAGGACTCCTCCACGGTGCATGACCTGCTCGTTTCGGTGGCGCCACCTGCGGTGCGCGCGGCGGTGCGGGATGTCGAGGCGGCTGAGCGTGCCCTGATTGACGTCGATGATGAGCCCACTCAACTGCGGTATGCGTCCGCGCTGGCCACCTACCTCGATGCCGGGGGCTACTCGATGGAGGTGGTCTGGGACGAGTGCTGTTCGGCGGCCTTGGGTGTCGGGTTCGATGCGGCCAAGTGGCGTGCGGTCCGTAACCTCTCCGGCGGGGAACAGAAGCGACTGGCGCTGGAGGCGCTGTTACGTGGCCCGGACGAGGTGCTCCTGCTCGACGAGCCCGACAACTACCTGGATGTGCCGGGCAAGATGTGGCTGGAGCGCTCGCTGCTGGACTCAGCCAAGACCGTTCTGCTGGTCTCCCACGACCGCGAGCTGCTCGCACGTGTCGTCCACCGGATCATCACGGTGGAGCTGGGCGCCGCTGGAAACACCGCGTGGATCCATGGTGGCTCGTTCACCAGCTACCCGCAGGCGCGTGCGGATCGCTTCGCTCGTCTCGACGAACTGCGCCGCCGTTGGGATGACGAGCACGCCAAGTTGAAGGCCCTGGTGCTGATGTATAAGCAGAAGGCCGCATACAACGATGGCATGGCCTCGCGTTATCACGCCGCTCAGACCCGGCTACGCAAGTTCGAGCAGGCCGGGCCGCCGGAAAAGCTTCCCCGCGAGCAGAACATCCGCATGCGCCTGCGGGGAAGCCGCAGTGCCGTCGTCTGCGAGAGTGTGACGCTGACGGGGCTCATGCAGCCGTTCGACCTGGAGATCTGGTACGGCGACCGGGTGGCCGTGCTCGGCTCCAATGGTTCGGGTAAGTCACACTTCTTGTGGCTGCTCGCGGCCGGTGGCAGCGACCCGGAGCCCGAGCATCGGCCGGTGGGCGACGTGACCGTCCCGCCGGTGGCCCACAGTGGTGGCGCCCGGCTCGGGGCCCGGGTACGTCCCGGCTGGTTCGCTCAGACCCACGAGCATCCGGAATGGGCGCGACGCTCCCTGCTGGAGATCCTGCATCGAGGTGACGAGCACCGGCCCGGGACGCCGCACGAGGACGCCCGCCGGATCCTGGGCCGCTACGAACTGGCGCACTGCGCGCAGCAGTCCTTCGACACGCTCTCTGGCGGGCAGCAAGCCCGCTTCCAGATCCTGCTGCTGGAACTGTCCGGAGCCAACCTACTTCTGCTCGATGAGCCCACCGACAACCTCGATCTGATCTCCGCGGAGGCCCTGCAGGATGCCTTGGAGACCTTCGACGGCACGGTCCTGGCCATCACCCACGACCGCTGGTTCGCCGCCCGCTCCTTCGATCGCTACCTCATCTTCGGCCCCGACAACCACCTCCACGAAACCCCCGAACCCAACTGGATGGACCCATCGCATTCAGCGGGCTCAGCGGGGTAAAACCGGGCGGGTTAACCCCGTTGAGCCCGCTAAATGCGGTTGTGGCGCCGGTGGCGTTTGAGGATTTGGGTGATCAGGAGGGTGAGGGCTAGCAGGGCGAGGGCGGCGGCGGAGCCGGCGAGGGCGACGGTGCGCGGTAGCGGGTTGTCGGGTGGCGGCGGCTGGAGGCCGGATAGTTTGGCGGGCTGCACCGGTGCCGGGCCGGATTCCTGTTCCTCGGGCAGGACCGCGGTGAGCGCGGCAACCGGATCGACCATGCCGTAGCCGAGTTCCTCGCTGCGACCGCCGGGACCGGCGGTGTGCTGCGCGGTCTGCTCGAGGCGATGCATCACCTGCCGCGCGGTCAGATGCGGGAACCGGTCCCGGACCAGCGCGGCGATCCCGGCGACATACGGCGTGGCGAAGCTGGTGCCGTCGAGCCGGCGTTGCTGACCGCTGGCGTCCACCAGCCCGGTGATCAGACCCGATCCGGCCGCAGCCAGAGACACCGCACCGGTGCCTGGTGCGGCCACGTCGACCCACGGTCCGCGGATCGAGAAATCCGCTGCGTCGCCATTGTCGTCGGTCGCAGCGACGGTGAGCACGTCGTCGTCGAACCAGCCCGGTGAGGAGATCGTGGTGACCACACCGGGGCTGTTCTGCTGGCAGGTGCTGCTGGTGTTGGCGGCGGCCACCACCACGACGACATCGCGCTCCACCGCGTAGTTCACGGCGGCCTGCAGGTCCGGGGCGTTGACCTGGTTGCGCTCGGCGGGGAAACAGGCGGCTTCCGAGATGTTGATCACCGTTGCGCCCTGCTGTACGGCCCGCATCACGGCCGCGGCCATGCTCACGGTGTCCCCGGTGATCGGGCTGCGAACCTCCTGACCGGTGTCGAGCTGGCGCAGCGGCACGGCGTAGAAGGTACTGGCCTGGCGGATGGCCAGGATCTCGGCAGCGGGGGCCACCCCGACGAACCGGGTAGCCGGATCGGGCGCTGCGGCGATGAGACCGGCCACCGCGGTGCCGTGGCCGTCGCAGTCGAACAGGCCGCTGCGGTTGTCGATGTAGTCCCCGCCGTCGATCAACCTGCCGGCCAGCCTGGGGTGCGGCTGCACCCCGCTGTCGATCACGGCCACCCGTTGGCCGCGTCCAGTCGCGAACTGCTGGGCCTGCAGGATTCGCAGCCGCTGTTGAGCGGCCGGCTCCACCTCGACACCGCGTGGGTTACCCGCTGCCGGTTGCTGGCAGGCCGCCTGCTGCTCGACCGGGCCGGTCTGCCGGGTAGCCCGGTTGTTCACGAGGTAGGGCAGGGTGCTCACGGCGGCCGGAGTCGGCAAGGCCGCCGGATTCACCGGGGGTGGCACGCCTGGCGGCCGGATCCCGGGTTCGGCCTCCACCGGCCACCCCGGCCCCGCAAGGCACAGCAACGTGGCCACGCAGGCCACGAGCAGTGCCCGACGATGACCGGCGACTGCCCTCACAGTGCCCGGAAGGTGTTGTAGAGGTCCATCACGCCCAGTGCGAGCGGCAGCACCGCGGCGATGAGCGTCGCTTCGACCACATCCACCGAGCGGCGCAGCACCGGGGAGAACCGGCGGCGGGGCAGCACGACCCCGGCAACCAGCGAGAGTGTCGCGAGAGCCAGCAAGCCGCCGAAGACGGCCAGCAGCAAGACGCTCTGGCCGGCCGTCGCCAGCAGCCCGGCCAGCAGTCCGGCTACCGCGACCATCCCGCTGACCAGCAGCGCGATCGCCTGGCTCCCGTTGGCGTAGGACCGCGCCCGCAGCAGCAGGACGGCGGCGACCACCGCGCCCAGCACGATCCCCAACCCACCTCCGGCTGCGGCCAGTACGGCGCCGACCGCGGCCACCGCACCGGATCCGATGATCATGCCGGTCATGTACTCGTGCGCCAGACCGGCCCGGCGCTCGATCGCACTGTAGTCCGGAAAACCGGAGTCCTTCTGCAGGTCCTGGGCGCTACCCGGTACCTGGGGCATCGGGAGCCGGGATAGCTGGATGGTCAGCCGCGGCAGTGCCGAGATGCCGCCCAGCGCGATCGCCGCTGCCCCCGCGGCGATGCCCGCGGCAGGACCGTCGACCAGGCTGGCGACCAGGAAGGTCAGCGCGCCGAGCGCGGCGGCGGTGGAGCTGGCCACGAACGGCGTGATGCCGTCGCCGAGCACCATGATCGAGACGATGGCCAGTACCAGCGCCAGCATGCAGGCCAGCAAGAAGTTCTCCGCGTGGACGCTACCGGGCACGATGTAGAGCCCGCTGACGAAACCCAACGGCAGGCTGCCCGCTGCTACCAGTACTCCAGTGCTGGTCTCGCCGTACACACGAGCGATCACCGCGCCCGCGACCAGCACGACCACAGCGCCGATGCCCGCGACGACGGCGACGCCGAGGCCGGGTCCGGCGCGCAACAGCGCAGCGGCACCGGCCAGTAGCGCCAACCCTGCCGCGACCATCCCGAGTTTGCGGGCGGTGTCCTCGGTCCACGGACGGTAGCTGCCCGGGGCGGATGCCGCGATGGCTTCCACCACGTCGTCGAACAGCGGCGGTGGGGGGCTGTCGCAGCGGCGCCTCAGCTGCAGGAGATCGCCGTCGACTACCCCCAACGAGCCCAGCGGGCGATCCGGATCGATCGCCTCACCACCGAGTTTGGCCAGGCACCAGCCGCCGTGCCTGCTGCCACCGTCGGCAGCGGACTCGCCGGCCATCTCGAGCACCATCGGCAGCAGGTTGGCCACCGCGACATCAGACGGCAGCGCCAGGTCGATGCGGGTGTGTGGGGCCACGACCGTCACTCTGCTGAACACCGCAGACGGCCGCCCCGCCGGTCCGGACCGGGAGGATTGGACCGACGGTCCAGGTCCGGGTCGCGACGGTTGAGCTGTCGGTCCAGCGTCCCACGGCCGCACCGCGGGAACTCCATTGGCATTGGTTGGCACCGCTGCACCCTCTCGCTCGGCCTGCCGACCATCGTTGTGCACATCGGTGCGGGGTCTCGGCGGCCTTCTTGGTGCTGCGGAGTATCTACGCTCTGCGCATCCGGCCGTTCAAGGGGGGTCTCTCCGGACGCTGAGGGCGGCGAGGACATGGGGCCAGGCGGCTGACCGCGGGTCGATGAGGGCGAAGTGCTCGACGCCGGGCAGCACTCGCCGGGCGTTCCACCTATGAGGTCGTTGGCCGCGTCGCCGCCGAGCCGCCAGTGGCTGATCAGCGCGAGGTCGGCGCAGCCCGCCAGCGACACCACTTTGCGCACGGCCGGTGTAGCGGGCAGGTGCCAGGGCGCGTCCGCGGGCAGCCGGTGGCGCAGCGAGGCTCACAGCGCGAGGTGCCCACCGGCCGAGTGCCCGGCCCACACGGCACCCGCCGCATCCAGGCCGTAC
>JBOHGH010000061.1:0-25318 GCA_050699975.1 Pseudonocardiaceae bacterium
GGTCGCCACGGCCCACCCCCAGGTCGGAAACAGCCCAACCCAGCAACCCTGGCCTCACCCCACCGCCACGTCATCCACCAACCCAGCCACCAGCCTCGGCGGTCAGAGGCGCAGCCTCGCTAGTAACTAGGAGCCCGGACACCGCTGCGCTGATACGCGATGAATGGTTAATCACCCGGTTGGCCGCAGCCGATGTATCGACGCGAGCCACCGAATGACCAATAGCGCTCGGTTGATCACTTTCGGTGATGTGGTTGACAGCCGGTGGGGAGCCGCCGGAAGGCACGCTCGAGTTCGTCGGGCCCGCGCCGCAACTGTCGCAGGGCCCTCGCCCAGGTGGGCCCGATCGCGCTGGGCGGGATTCCAGCGATGCGGGCGCACACGGTGGGCGCTTTCGGCCAGCCGCAGCCAGGTCAGCCGCACCGCGCGTCCCCTGCCGAACCGGGTCAGCTGATCAGCGTTTGTGGATGTGAACGGTGACGTTCATGCCAGGCACGAGGTCGAGGCCTTTGGAGTCCGCGATCGCGATCCTCACCGGGATGACCTGGGTGACCTTCTGGAAGTTGCCCGAGGCGTTGGCCTGCGGGAATAGCGAAAACTCCGCAGCGGCGCCACCTTGGATCTCGCGCACGTGGCCGGTGAGCTCGGCGTTGGAGAAGGCGTCGACAGTCATGTCGACCTGCTGGCCGAGGCGGACCTCGTCGATGTCAGTCTCATCGACGCGGGCGGTGACGAAGATCTTGTCGAAGTCGTAGGCGACGGCGAGTTGGGTGCCGGCGGTGACGAACCCGCCCTGAACGACGTTGTCCACCGCGACGGTGCCATCGGCTGGGGCACGGATGCTCATGAGGGGTTGGGCGAACCCACCTTGGATCTCGATGCGGCCGACGACCTGGTCTTTGCTCAGGACGGTGCCTTCGGTGGCACGCCAGTCGACGAGGATGCCGGTGGTAGGCGCATTAACCAGAATCTTGTTGCCATCGACTTGAGCATTGTCGGTGCTGACGAAGTTGCGGGCATTGAAAAAGTAACTCGTGGCGAAACCGCCGGCGGCGACCAGCGCCACGATCAGGATGATGGCCAGTGCGATGCGCGTGGAGCGTTTGAGCTTGCGCCGTCCAGGTGCGTCAGCGACGGTGCCGTCGGTGGGAACCCCGTCGGCCGATGCAGGTGGCGCAGGCGCTGGGCCCTCCATGTCACACCTCCCCGTCGATGTGATCAAGCTCGTCAGCGCGAGCCTCATCCGTAGACTACGCGCCGTACCCTATTTTGGGGAGTGAGTTATGGACGGACCAGGGGAATGATCACGTCGTCGACAATCTCGATCAGTACCCGGTCCGGAATTGGTGCGTGGTGCACCATGAAGTGCTGGCGCAGCAGATCAGGACCGACGCTCGCGATACGGGGCGTGAGCGCGGTGGCGCGGACCTCGCCACGAGCGGCGCCTCGCCGGAGCACGTCGAGAAAGAGGCTGACGCCGGGATCGATGAAGCGGATCCGGATGACCTCCATGAGGTCGGGGTTGCGGATGGTCTCGGCCATCAGACCGCGGATCGCCTCGCCGGAGGCGCCGTTGAGCAGGTTGGCGAATCCTCGCAGGCAGGCGAGGACGTCCTCGCGCACGCTCCCGGTGTCAGGGTCCGGTGGCTCGGCACAGCTGGGAAGGGTGTAGTGGACCGCGTCGACCACCAGTTCGGCGCGGCTGGACCAGCGCCGATACAACGATCCCTTGCTCGCGCGAGCACGGTTGGCCACATGTTCCATCTTCAGCTCGGCGTAGCCGACTGCGGTCAGCTCGTCGAGGGTGGCTTCAAAGATCGCCGCGTAGAGGGCGTCGCCGCGGCGTCGCGGCCCCTTCCGGTGATCGGTCACGGCCTTCATAGGCTCACAAGCCTCACAAGTCTTGCCGACGCTTCTCAACGTCCACACCTCTCGTGCTCTAGGTAACACCAAGAGTTCCCCTCGAAGGGGTAGAACAGAGTAGAGCACGCGGCGTTCCGATGGCACAGTGGAGGCATGACCCGCGCGGCAGCGGAAGCGAGCCCCAACGGGCCGGCCGCTCGAGGTGTACCCGCTTCGGGGGTCCAGCAGCGATCGGCGCCGGGATGGGGGCTGCCGCTGGCGGTGCTCATCGCCGGGATGTTCATGTCGATCCTGGATATCAGCATCGTCAACGTGGCTATCCCCACCATTCAGAACGAGTTCGGGGCCACCACCGACGAGGTGCAGTGGGTGGTCACGGCCTACACGCTGGCGCTGGGCGTGGTGGTACCGGCCACTGCGTGGCTGGGGGACCGCTTCGGGCTGAGCCGGGTGTACAACCTGGCGCTGCTGGCGTTCGCGGCCGGGTCGGCGCTGTGCGGGCTGGCCTGGGACCTGAACAGCCTGGTGATCTTCCGGATCATCCAGGCGATCCCGGGCGGGATCCTGCCGGTGATCACGCTGGCGATCCTGTACCGGATCGTGCCGCGGGACCGGCTCGGCGCCGCCATGGGCATGTATGGCCTGGGGGTCGTGTTCGCCCCGGCGATCGGGCCGACCCTGGGCGGGTATCTGGTCGAGTACGTGGACTGGCGGCTGATCTTCTTCATCAACGTGCCGATCGGGATCCTCGGTGCGGTGGCCGCGGCGCTGGTGCTGCCGGCGTTCCCCGGGCGGGCCGGGAAGCGATTCGACGTGCTGGGCTTTGTCACCGTGGCGGGCGGGTTGTTCGCGCTGCTGCTGGCGCTGTCGGAGGGGCAGGACTGGGGGTGGGGCTCCTACCGGATCATGGGCTTGATCACCTTCAGCGTGCTGAGCCTGGCACTGTTCGTGGTGATCGAGCTGGAGGTGGCCGACCCGTTATTGGATATCCGGGTGTTCCGGTACTGGGCGTTCTCGCTCTCGCTGCTGTTGATCTCGCTTCTCTCGGTTGTGCTGTTCGGGGTGCTGTTCTACATCCCGCTGTTCCTGCAGCAGGTCCAGGGGCTGGGGGCGTTCGACACCGGTCTCATTCTGTTGCCCCAGGCGCTGGTGATGGGGGTGTTGATGCCGATCGCCGGGCGGGTCTATGACCGCATCGGGGCCCGCTGGCCGGCGGCCATCGGCCTGGCGATCGTGGCCGCCGGCACCTACCTGCTGCACACGATAACCATCGACACCTCCCGCGAGCAGGTCATCTGGTTGCTGATGCTGCAAGGCGTCGGCTTGGGGATCGCCATGATGCCGATCTTTGCCGGGGGTATGGCGATCCTGCCGGTGTCGGACGTCAACGTCGCGAGCGCGTTCAACAACGTCGCGCAGCGGGTCTCGGGTGCGCTCGGGTTGGCCGTGCTCACCGCGATCTTCACCACCCAGCAGGCCCAGCAGATGGCCGGCCGTGCCGCGCTGCTGCCCCCCGATACGGCCACCCCGGACCTTGGCCCGACCGTCCCGACCTGGATGAGTCAGTACGCCACCCACCGGGTGACCGAGCTGCACGTCTTCGTCGGGGCGCTGGACAACCTGTTCCTGATCGCCGCGGCGCTGGCCGCCCTGGGTGCGCTGGGGGCGCTGCTGCTGCCATCCGGACCTACTCGCGCGCCTGCAGCCAGCTCCACACCGCAGCCGCAAGCAACCCCGCCCGCGGTATCCGACGATGGCGGCGGCCCAACCCGACCTGCCAAGGAGCTGGCCGACGTCTGGACTTCTCCGCGGGACACCTGACCCGTGCGCGACGAGCGTGAGCTGTTCCTCACGACCGGCCTGGACGAGGTCCTCGCCCGCCCAGCACCGGGCGAGCCGGAGCAGCACGCGCTGGCACTGTTCGAATCGGTGGTGCCGACGGTGCCGGCCTACCAGGCGTTCCTCGCCGAGCACGATGTCGACCCGGCAGCGGTGCGGACCGTCGCCGACTTCACCACGCTGCCGCTACTGACCAAGGACAACTACCTGCGCCGGCATCCGCTGGCCCAGCTGTGCCGCGGCGGCAAGCTGGTGGGCTGCGACATGGTGGCGGTGTCCTCCGGCTCGACCGGCGAACCGACTTTCTGGCCGCGGTCGGTGGCCGACGAGTTCGCCGTCGCCACCCGGTTCGAGCAGGTCTTTCACGACAGCTTCGGCGCAGACCGGCGCGCGACGCTGGCCGTGGTGTGCTTCGCGCTGGGCACCTGGGTCGGTGGGATGTACACCGCAGGTTGCTGCCGGCACCTGGCCGCCAAGGGCTATCCGATCACGGTGATCACCCCGGGCAGCGACGTCGAGGAGATCCTGCGGGTGGTCACCGCACTGGGTCCGCAGTTCGAGCAGGTGGTGCTGCTCGGCTACCCCCCATTCCTCAAGGGCGTCGTCGACACTGGCCGGGCCCGCGGCGTGCCGTGGCCGGATTATCGGGTCAAGCTGGTGCTGGCCGGTGAGGTGTTCAGCGAGGAGTGGCGCACGCTGGTGGGCGAACGCCTGGGCGGTGGCGATCCGTGCGTGGGCTCGGCCTCGCTCTACGGCACCGCCGATGCGGGAGTGCTGGCCACCGAGACGCCGCTGTCGATCTGCATCCGCCGTTACCTGGCGGCCCACCCGGCCATCGCGCGGGAACTGTTCGGCGAGTCCCGGCTGCCCACACTGGCCCAATACGACCCGCGAAGCCGGCTATTCGAGACCCACGAAGGCACCCTGCTGTTCACCGGTGACAATGGGATCCCGCTGATTCGCTACCACATCGCCGATACCGGAGGGCTGACCTCGTTCGACGCGATGCTGGGCTTCTTGACCGACCACGGTTTCGATCCGGCCGGAGAGCTCGGTCGGAGTCTACGGATCCGCGAGCTGCCGTTCGTGCACGTGTTCGGGCGCTCGCAGTTCACGGTGTCCTACTTCGGCGCGAACATCTACCCGGAGAACGTCACCGTCGGCCTGGAACAGGCACCGATCGCGGCGTGGGTCACCGGCAAGTTCGTAATGGAGTCCACGGAAGACGCCGATCGTGACCGATACCTGGCCATCGCGGTCGAGCTGGCGCCGGGGGTGGCCGGCACCGAGGAGATGCGAGCCGCGATCGCGCAGTCGATCGCCGGCCAGCTCCGCAGGCTGAACAGCGAATTCGCCCACTACACCCCACCGGAGCACCAGCTCCCGCGGGTGAGCCTGCACCCGGCCAGCGATCCAGAGTACTTCCCGCCCGGCGTCAAACACCGGTACTCCCGCTAGTCGGGTCAGACAGTAAGGAGGAGCCGTGATCACGATCATGGGCGCGAGCGGGAACACGGGGAATCTACTGGCCAGGCGCTTGCTGGAGGCAGGCGTCGAGGTCCGGGTGCTCGGCCGCTCAGCGACGAAGCTGCAGCCGCTCGCGCAGGCCGGCGCAGACGTCTGCGTCGGCGACGCGACCGACGCCGGCTACTTGACCCGCGCCTTCGACGGGGCCGATGCCATCTACACCCTGCTGCCAGACGACTTCGCTTCGACCGACTATCGGGCGTGGCAGGATCGCATCGGCGAGGCCATCACCAAGGCCATCCGCAGCAGCGGAGTGGGCCATGTGGTGTTCGTGAGCAGCCTCGGTGCCGAGCGGCCCGACGGGACCGGCATGATCGAGGCACTGCACGCGCACGAGGCGCGCATGCAAACCCTGGCCGGGGTGAACGTCCTCATCCTGAGGAACGGCTGGTACTTCGAGAACTTCTTCAGCATCCTCGGCTTAATCAAGCACCAGGGCATCAACGGCGGCGCCATCACAGCGGATCTGCCGATTCCCATGATCGCGGCCCGCGACATCAGCGAGGTTGCGGGATTGGCGCTGCAGGAGCGGGATCTCGACGGCATCCGCGTGCAGGAACTGCTGGGTGAGCGCGACCTCACCTTCGCCGAGGCAACCCGGATTATCGGCGACCGAGTCGGCCTGCCGAACCTCGAGTACGTGCAGTTTCCCTACGACGACTACGCCGCGTCACTCGCCCAGGAGGGCTTCTCCCACGACGCGGCGAAGCTCTTCTCGGAGATGTCGCGAGCAATCAACGAGGGAAGGGTGAAGCCGCACGAGGCCCGTAACGCCGCCAACACCACCCCTACCCGTTTCGAGACCTTCGTCGAGGGTGTACTGGTCGACGCATACAACGCCGCCTGAACGACACCGCACCACGCACCACGGTCCGCTCAGCCGGGATCGGGCGAGGCACGCATCCCAGGCGCCAGCCCGTGCGGCCAACCAGGCTCAGATGGCCGGATCTTGACCGCTCCAGGCTTCCCGAACTCGACTTGGGAGCTGTTCAGAGCCGCGCGGACAGCGCTCCTGTCGAGTTCGGGAAGCGCAATGCAGTGGGTTAGGCGGCGGATTGGCGGAGCACGGCGCGGACTTGGGCGGCGAAGGCGTCCGGGTTACGCAGAACGTCGGTGGCGCTGGCGCGCAGCACCGTCCAGCCCAGCGCTGCGAGCCGGTTATGCCGCGCCAGATCAGCTCGGAACACCCGCGCCTGCTCGTGATGCTCCCCGTCGAACTCCACGCCAACCCTGGCGACCGGGTAGGCCATGTCCAGCCAGGCCACGTGATCTCCGAGTTCGTCGCGCACCTGGTACTGCAACTCAGGTCGCGGCAGCCCGCGCAGCACCAGCGACACCCGGCACCGGGTCTCCATGGCCGACTCCGCGCGCGGGTCCATCAGTTCTGCGACCAGCGCAACCCTGCTGCGCCACCGCGCCCCGGGATAGCGAGCGGCCATCCCGAGCAGCGCGCCCGGCCCGAAGCGTCCGATCCGGCCCAGCGCGTCGACCGCCACGACACCCTCGATCTGCGTCGACCAACGGGCCAGGTCGTATGCCGTGCGAATCGCCGAGGTGACCACCAGCCCGGCCACCGTCTCAACCTCGTCGTCGGCGAGCCGCTCCCGGTGCACCCGCAATCCGCGGCACTCGCGGAAATCGCCGCCCGGCACCACCACCTCAGCATCGGCGTCCCGAGGCGCGATCCGGGCGCCGAGCAGTTCTGCCGCGGAATAGCCAGCCAGCGCGCCACGCCCGGCGACCAGCAGATGCGCCGCGCGGGATCGCATAGCCAGCGTCGGCGCGATGTCGCGCGGCAGGTAGATGTCCGGGAACAACTTGCGAAACCCAGGACCCCGCAGCTGACCCTTGGTCAGCACCCCGCTGGCCACCGCGGGCGATCCCCTCAATGGTGCACTGAGCTCCCTCATGCTGCGAAGCCTGCTCCCAAAAGGACATCCCGCGTATCAACCCCGCGCCCAGACCCCCCAGTTATCCACACTGCACCCTCTGTCCACACCCTCCCCACCCACGCCGTACACCCCGCCAACCAGTGCACTACAGCCCCCGAACTCGACAGCAGAGCTGCCCGGGCGGTCGCGAACAGCTCTGCTGTCGAATTCGGGAAGAGGAGGGTTGTCACGGTCAGGCTGGTGTAACGCCCTGATCGTGAGCCAGCACTGGAGGGGTGTGGGCACGCTGGTGTGCCCGCGGAGTAGGGAGGCGTGGCGTGGCGCAGAACGGCTGGCACCGGGTGGACCCTGCCGACGTCCCGGATGACGGGCGGGTACGCAGCATCGTGGTCGACGGTCGCACCGTGGCGCTGTCCCGGTGCGGCGCGACCCTCGGTGCGCTGGAGAACCGCTGCCCACACCAGGGTGGCCCGCTGGGTGAGGGTTCCATCGAGAAGGGTCTGCTGCGGTGCCCGTGGCACGGGTACGACTACGACCCGCTGACGGGTAAGCCCCCGGCTGGATTCTCCGACGGTGTCACGTCCTACCAGGTCGACGAGCGCGCCGACGGCGTGTACGTCCAGCTCCCGCCGATCCGCGCTGAGGTTCGCACGGTGGCCGACGTCATGGTGGAGACGTTGGTCGCGCACGGCGTGACGCGGGTGTTCGGCATGGTCGGGCATTCGAACCTGGGCTTCGCGGACGCGCTGCGCCGGGCCGAGCAGCGCGGCGAGCTGACCTACATCGGGATCCGGCACGAGGGTGCCGCGGCGTTCGCGGCGAGCGCCTACGGGAAGTTGACCGGGCGTCCGGCCGCCTGCTTCGCGATCGCCGGTCCTGGTTCGACGAACCTGTTGACCGGCCTGTACGACGCCAAGCTCGACCAGAGCCCGGTCGTGGCGATCTCCGGGCAGGTGCCGTCGAAGGTGTTGGGGCGCGGCGCTTTCCAGGACGTCGACCTGTCCGCGGTGTTCAAAGACGTGTCTGTGTCCACCACCACGATCCACAGTGGAAGCGATCACGCGGAACTCGCGGCGCTGGCGGTGAAGCACGCGGTGGACGGACGTGGCGTGGCGCACCTGGTGCTGCCCGACGAGGTACAGGTGCAGCCGTCGGCGGCGCCAGCAGCACGACCCGGCGGGCGGTTCTCCGACCGGCGGATCCGGCCCGACGATGCCGCGCTGTCGAGGGCAGCCGCGCTGGTGCGCGACGCCCGCCGACCGGTGATCATCGTCGGGCACGGTGCCCGCGGGGCCGCGGGTGAGGTGCGCCGGCTGGCCGAGCGGTTGACCGCGCCCGTGCTGACCACCTTCAAGGCCAAAGGACTCGTACCGGACACCCACCCGCTGGGCGCTGGTGTACTTGGGCGCAGCGGCACCCCGGTGGCGAGCTGGCTGATGAACGAATCCGACCTGCTCGTCGTCATCGGGGCGTCATTCTCGAACCACACCGGCATCGCGCCGTACAAGCCGATCGTGCAGATCGACGACGACCATGCCGCGATCGGACGCTTCGACGCCGTCACCGCCGATGTCCTCGGCGATGCGGCGATCACCCTGACCGCGCTGATCGACGCCCTGGACGAAGTGAAAGCCGCCGACCAACGACCAGATGTGGCCGAACGCTGGGCGATCTGGCGGGCGGAGAAGGCCCGCCGGGCCGCGGACGACCGGGGCCGGGGCGTCGGCGCCGCCGCGGTGTTCCACGCCCTGTCGGAGCACCTGCCCGCCGAAGCCGTAGTCGCGGTGGATGTCGGCAACCACGCCTACTCGCTGGGCCGGTACCTGGAGTCCAAGGGCCAACCGGTGCTGATGTCGGGCTACCTCGGCTCCATCGGCTTCGGCTACCCCGCCGCGATGGGCGCCTGGGCGGCAGCCCCCGACCGGCCCATCGTCGCCGTCACCGGAGACGGCGGCTTCGGCCAGTACGCCACCGAGCTCACCACCGCGGTGAAGTACGGCATCCCGATCAAGCATGTGCTGCTGAACAACCACGCCCTCGGCAAGATCAGCAAGGAGCAGCTGGCCGAGGACTACCCGGTGTGGCACACCTCCCTGCACAATCCCGACTGGGCCGGCTACGCCCAGCTGTGCGGCGCCACCGGAATCCGGGTGACCAGCCGCAACCAACTCGACGAGGCCATGAGCACACTGTTCGCCTGTGACGGCCCCGCATTGCTGTGCGTCGAGCAAGACGCCGAACTCCTGTAGCCCATCCAACCTCACCAGGGAGCCTGAATCATGACCGAGCCGCGCTACGACGACGTGAAGGCATTGTTCATCAACTGCACCCTGAAGCGATCACCCGCGCCCAGCAACACCGCGGGGCTGATCGAGGTGAGCACCCGAATCATGGAAAAGCACGGCGTGCAGGTGGAGGTGTTGCGGGCGATCGACCACGACATCGCCATCGGGGTGTGGCCGGACATGACCGAGCACGGCTGGTCCAGCGACGCCTGGCCCGCAATCTACGAGAAGGTCCTGGCCGCCGACATCCTGGTGATCGCCGGGCCGATCTGGCTGGGCGACAACAGTTCCGTGACCAAGCAGATCATCGAACGGCTTTATGCGTGCTCGCACCTGCTCAACGACGCCGGCCAGTACGCCTACTACGGCCGGGTGGGCGGCTGCCTGATCACCGGCAACGAGGACGGCGTCAAGCACTGCGCGATGAACGTGCTCTACAGCCTGCAGCACTTGGGATACACCATCCCGCCGCAGGCCGACGCCGGCTGGATCGGTGAAGCCGGACCGGGCCCGTCCTATCTGGACCCCGGCTCGGGTGGGCCGGACAACGACTTCACCAACCGCAACACCACCTTCATGACCTGGAACCTGATGCACCTGGCTCGGATGCTCAAAGACGCCGGTGGCATCCCCGCGCACGGCAACCAGCGCTCGGAATGGGACGCCGGCTGCCGGTTCGATTTCGAAAATCCCGACTACCGCTGACGCTTCCATGGTTCAGGTGGGCCGCACTACGACCGGAACGTTCCGGGCAGCGAAGATTCCCCGGTCATAGAACTCCAACGGCACCCCGAGCGCCAAGCGGATCTCGGCGTACCGGTCCAGCAGCACGCCCACCGCGACCCTGGCCTCCACCCGGGCCAGCAGCTGACCGATGCAGAAGTGGATGCCGTAGCCGAAGGCCAGGTGATGGTTGCTGCCACGATGGATGTCGAACCGATCCGGGTCGGCGAACTCGCGTTCGTCCCGGTTGGCGCGCGGCAGCCCTGCGCGCGCCGACAGCAGCGCACAGCCGAACAGGTCGTGGCCATCCGTGTTTAGTCGGCCTCATAACCGTTACTACTGGTATGTGGGTTTCACGCGCTGCGATGCCCGAGAAGACGAATCTGGGATTTTCCTGAGGATTTCTCGAGAAGTCCGCGCTCAGCGTTTCGACTGTGGCCGGTACGGCGACTTAATGGAGTATGAAGCGCCTACTGATACCGGTGACAGTGGCGCTACTCTGCGTTGCTGGTCTCGAGTTTTCCTCGGCAACGGCGATCGCGTCGAACTCCTACCAATCGATTGCGGGCCGGCACCTCACGGCGACCACGCACGGGAACCGGCCAACCACCGCACCGGACACCAGCAGCGTGACCCCGCCTGGCCCACCAATGACCACCACCCCGGTTCCCTCCCCACCTGACCACGCCACCGCGGCAGCGGAAGTGCACCAGGCGATACATGCGGTCCTGCCGAAGGCCCAGATCGGCTTCGCGGTCTTCGACCGGCAGAACAACACGGTGCTGACCAGCCGGGACGCCGACCGGCAATTCGCGTCCATGTCGGTGGTCAAGTTGCTGATCGCACTGGACGCGCTGGCCGGCGACGACTGGGCGACCCCGGACGACATGACGCAGCGGGAGTTGCACCAGATGCTCGCCGACAGCGATGACGACATCGCTAACAGCCTGTGGAGCACCAACGGTGGCCCCGCCATCGTGACCAGGATGGCCGGCCAGCTCGGGCTCACTGGCACCCAGCCGCCCACGAATCCCAGCCGGTGGGGCGACACCCTGATCACACCGCAGGACATGGTGACGGTGTACCGCTACATCACCGATCAGCTGTCCCACCCCGCCCGCGACCTCCTGCTCGGTGCCCTGACAGACATCCCGCAGCGCGCCGCGGACGGCTTCGATCAGCACTTCGGCATCCCCGACGGCATGCCGAACACCACCTGGGCGGTCAAGCAGGGCTGGGGAACCAGCGGCTCCGAAGCCGTGATGAACAGCACCGGCCTGGTCGGGGCGGATCTGCGTTACGTGGTGGTGATGCTGGTGTCCGCGCCGGCAAGCTCGTACTCCACGGTCCCCGAAGTGGTCACCGCCGGAGCCGGAGCACTGGCAGGCTTGCTCGGCGCCGCTTAGGCCACATTGGGGTTGAAGGGTTCGGTGCCCAGAGCGAGCGAGACGGTGCCCAGCTTGCCGTGGGTGTTGAGGTAGGCCAGCTCTCGGGACAGGTCGCCGACGCCGTTGCTGCCGGGCAGCGGTACCACCGACAGGGTGCTGAGTACACCGAGGGCCTTGCCATCGTTGGTCAAGAAGGCACTGCCCGAGTCGCCGGGGATGCCAGGAGAGACGGTGTAGCAACTGTGCGACCAGCCATCCCCTCCGTCGCCGGCGCTGACCCCCGTCTTCGGGGACAGCGTGGTGATCCCGCCCCGCAACGGCGAGTTGCCGTAGGTCAACACCCGGTCGCCGATCGCGAGGGAATCGGTACTGATGCCGGTTGGCCCGCCCCACTGCGGCACGCTCGGGTTGACCTTGTCCCGATCGGCTGGATCGATCTTGACCAGCGCGAAGTCGTTGAACGCGCAGGCGTTGGAATCCTTCTCGTCGCGCTCGGACATGGCGATCCACGAGCTGTATACCAGCGTGCCCGGCTTGCTGGCCCCTGCGATGGCAACCGGCGTGCCCAGCGGCTTACTTTCCGAGGTGCAGCCGCCGGTCTCGGTCGCGGCTCCGGTACCGGCGCAGTGCGCGGCCTGCCCGATGAAGACGTCCTTAGCGTTGTAGAACACGAAGTTGGAGGTGCACTGGCCGCCCTCGGTGTCGGTCATCACCCCTGGGTGAACGGCGGACTGCGCGAAGGGAGCCCAGGCCGGGACCGCAGCCGAGGCGGTGCCGGCCCCGGGCAGCAGCACAGCCACCAAGGCGACCGCAGCGCCAAGGACGGCGGTGACGATCGCGCGGCGGGGGCCATCCACGATGCGGTGGTGCATGCGAGCTTTCCTCTCGTTCGATCCCGACTCCAGATCTGTCACCATTCGCGCCACGGGGAGTGAGGGTATCCCGGTCACCGTTCGGGGTCGCAGCGGCCCGCTGGTGCGTCGGCATTCGGCCATCTGGGGGACACCGCTCCCGGCCGCCGAAGCGATCGCACAGCGGCTCCCGACCTCCGAATCGGTCACGAGAGGTCTCCGGTGGTCGCAGACCGCATCGTCGCCATTACTAACGGACAGTATTTGCAAAACCCCTTGTGGAAAACGCCGATAACCGGTTACGTCATGGGGGTGCGCTTGACGCCGAGCCGGGTGAAGATCAGCGAATGAACCTGCGGGAGGCATTTCGGATCGCGCTGCGCGGGTTGCGGGCCAACCGGTTGCGCTCCGCACTGACCATGCTCGGGATAATCATCGGGGTTGCCGCGGTGGTGCTGCTGGTTGCCATTGGCAACGGGGTGCAATCCTCGGTCAATGAGCGCATCGAACCACTGGCCAACCTCATCACCATCACGCCGACGACCGGCAATGTCCCCGGCGGCACCCCCCCGAAGGATCTGATCGACGCCGACGTCGCGGCGCTTCAAGACCCGGATCGGGCCCCCGACGTCGCCAGCGTCACTCCAGCCATCACCGGCCCAGCATTGGTCGGGACCGAGGCTCTGCAGTTCCGTGCCTCCATCGTCGGCTCCGCCGAACGCTGGCTAGAGGTGAACAACCAGTTCATATCCGCGGGATCGTTCTTCGACGAGGCCCAGGTCCGCTCCACCGCGAAAGTGGTGGTGCTAGGTCCCACCGTGGCGACCTACCTCTTCGGCGATGACCCCGCCTCCGCGCTGAACCAGACAGTCCGGATCAACCGCCAGACCTTCCGGGTCATCGGGGTGCTGGAGCCCCTAGGTGAGCCGAATGACAGCTACGCGGTCATGCCGCTGGACACCGCGCGCCGCTATATCTTCGGCGGCGGCGACGTGATCAACCAGATCATCGTGCAAGCCACCCAGGCATCCGCCGTGCCGGCCGCCGAGGATCAGACGACCCGCATCCTCAGCGATCGGCACCGGATCAAAGACACCGCCAACAGGGACTTCGAGGTCCAATCCCTGCGCAGCCGGCTCACCACCTTTAACCAGATTCTCGACCTCCTCACCCTGTTCACCGCCGCCGTCGCCGCGATCTCGCTGATTGTCGGCGCGATCGGAGTCTTGAACATCATGCTGGTCTCGGTCACCGAGCGAACCCGGGAGATCGGCATCCGCAAAGCGATCGGCGCCACTCGCCGCGCGATCCTCAACCAATTCCTCATCGAGTCCGTTGTGCTGGCCGGTCTCGGTGGGGTCATCGGCGTTGCCATCGGGGTCGGCCTGGCGTTACTCGGTGCCGCCCTCGCGCCCTCGTTCGGCGCCACCCTCGCCACGTTCGCCCCCGCCGTGAGCATCCCCTCCATCGTGGTCTCGTTCGCGATCAGCATCGCGATCGGGCTCATCGCCGGCGGCTACCCGGCCAACCGGGCCGCACGGCTACGACCTATCGAAGCCCTCCGGTACGAGTAGCACCCGGCTGTCGCCGGGGCAGATGCGTCCACCAGGGCGACTCCGTATCAGCCCCGTATCAACAGGGCCCCTGCGGTGCTCTTACCCACACCACACCTCGCTCCCAGGAGGGAAGTCGCGATGTTCACGTACCGGTTCTGGCAGTTGGCGAGCGAGCGCGCCGTCAAGACCTTCGCGCAGAGCCTTGTGGCGATCTTGAGCGCCACAGGGGTCGGGCTACTCACCGTCCCGTGGAGTACAGCGCTGCCGACCGCGGGCATGGCCGCGTTGCTGTCGGTGCTGACGTCGATGGCGTCGGCGCCGGTGGGCGAACCCGGCAGTCCCAGCCTGCTGCCGTCGGCCTCGATGTCCCCGCCTCCGGCGGCCAGGACATCCGCCACAGCGTCCTAGCCCGTCATGATGACTCGCCTATCGTCACCGGTCGAGGACCTGAAAGACCACTACGAGGTGGTCGTGGTCGGCTCCGGCTACGGCGGGGCGATCGCCGCTTCCCGGCTGGCCCGCGCCGGTAGGCAGGTGTGCCTGCTGGAACGGGGCAAGGAGTTGCAGCCGGGCGAGTACCCGGACACCGGTCCGGAAGTCCTGGACGAGATGCAGATCGACTTTCCGGACCACCACGTCGGGTCGCGTACCGCGCTGTACGACATGCGGGTGAACGACGATCTCAACGTCTTCCTGGGGTGCGGGCTGGGGGGCACGTCACTGGTCAACGCCAACGTCAGCCTGCGGGCCGACCAGCGGGTCTTCGGCGATCCGCGCTGGCCAGCGGCGCTGCGTGCCGATCTGGGGACGCTGATGCAGGACGGCTACCGGCGCGCCGAGGAGATGCTCAAACCCACGTCACTACCGGACGCAGCAGCGGCCTTGAAGAAACTCAAGGCCCTGGCCGATTCCTCCACAAAGCTGCCCGGGCGGTTCAACCGGCTGCCCATCAACGTCACGTTCACCGACCACGTCAATCACGTCGGAGTCGAGCAGAAGGCGTGCACGCTGTGCGGGGACTGCGTGTCCGGCTGCAACTACGCGGCCAAGAACACCGTTCTGATGAACTACCTGCCCGACGCGCGCAACCACGGCACCAAGATCTTCACCCGGGTCGCGGTCCGTTCCGTGCAGCGCAAGGACGACCGCTGGCTGGTGCACTACCAGGTACTGGACACCGGCCGGGAGCGCTTCGACGCACCGCCATTGTTCGTCAGCGCCGACATCGTCGTGCTCGCCGCAGGTGCCCTCGGTTCCACCGAGATCCTGCTCCGCTCCGCCGGACACGGGTTAACGCTGTCCGATCAGGTCGGACTGCGGATGACCGGAAATGGCGACGTGCTGGCCTTCAGCTACAACAGCGACCACGAGGTGAACGGGATCGGGTGGGGCCACCGCAACAACGGCACAGTCGGGCCGGTCGGGCCGTGCATCACCGGAATCATCGACAATCGCGACCAGCCCGACTTCGAGCAGGGGATGGTGATCGAGGAGGGCTCCATCCCCGGTGCGCTGGCGGACTACCTGCCGCGGTCCATGCTGGCCGTGGCCAGGGCCAGCGGCATCGACACCGACCCGGGCCTGCCCGACCGCATCCAGGAGCTCGCGCGAGAGCTGGACAGCCTGGTACTCGGCCCCTACCGGGGCGCGGTTCGCAACACCCAGACCTACCTCGTCATGTCGCACGACGATGGGAACGGCCATGCCATGCTCGAGGAGGACCGGCTGCGCATCCACTGGCCGCACGTGGGCAGTCAACCGATCTTCGAACGGATCAGCCAGGCGCTGCAGCGCGCCACTGAGGCCTTGGGTGGCACCTACCTGACGTCGCCGATCTGGAACAAGTTGCTGGGCGAGCGGCTGGTCACCGTCCATCCGCTGGGTGGTTGCGTGATGGCCGAGGGCGCCGAGCGGGGTGTGGTGAACCACAAGGGCCAGGTCTTCGCAGGGACGGCGGGCAGTGCTGTTCACGAAGGTCTCTATGTGTCTGACGGCGCCGTGATACCCCGCCCGCTGGGGGTCAACCCGCTGCTCACGATCTCGGCTCTGGCCGAGCGGTGCTGTGCACTGCTCACCCAGGACCGAGGCTGGACCATCGACTACACGCTGCCCTCGGTGCCGCCCGCGCCGGGGCCACCGCAAGCCCTGGGCATCCAGTTCAGCGAGACCATGACGGGCTACGTCTCCACCCGGTCTACCGACGGCTACCGGGCAGCCGCTGACCGCGGTAAAGCCGACGACTCGCCCTGCTCCTTCACCCTCACCATCATCAGCGACGACCTCGACCGCATGCTGGCCGACCCGGAGCACCAGGCGCACATGATCGGCACCGTGTACGCCCCCGTGCTCTCGCCCGATCCGATCACCGCGACCGAGGGGGTCTTCAACCTCCTCGTCGACGACCCCGATCGAGTCAGCGGGCGCCAGATGCGCTACCGCATGAAGCTGTCCACTGAGGAAGGCCGGCATTACTATTTTGTCGGGTTCAAGAGCATCCACGACGATCGGGGCGTCGATCTATGGAGGGATACCACGACCCTTTACGTCACGGTGTATGAGGGCGACAACGATGCCGGGCAGGTGGCGGCCAAGGGAGTCCTGACGATCCGCCCCGAGGACTTCGCGACCCAACTCACCACGATGAAGGTCATCAACGCCACCAGCGCGCAGCAACGGCTGGCTGCGACGGCGCGTTTCGGGAATTTCTTCGCAGGTGCCCTGTTCGACGTGTTCGGCGGCGTGGTCCGCCCACTCGACAGGTTCGAGGTCGACTCGGCCGGTGGAACCCGCAAGAAACGACCGCTCCGGGTCGGCGCCCCGGAGATCCATCCGTTCACCACTGACGATGGCGTAGCGCTCCGGCTGACCCGTTACCGAGGCGGCTCGAAAGGACCGGTGATCCTGTCGCACGGCTTGGGGGTCTCCAGCCGCATCTTCTCCATTGACACGATCGAGACCAACCTGCTCGAATTTCTGTACGCCCACGGTTACGACGTCTGGTTGCTCGATTTCCGGGCCAGCATCGAGCTACCCGCATCAGCGCAACGATTCAGCGCCGACGACGTCGCACAGTACGACTACCCGGCCGCGGTCGCCAAGGTGCGCGAGGTCACGACCAGTCCTTCGGTGCAGATGGTGGTCCACTGCTACGGGTCGACAACCTTCTTCATGGCGATGCTGGCCGGTCTCGAAGGAGTTCGGTCGGTCGTCTCCTCGCAGATCGCCACCCATGTGATCTGCCCGCCCATGACCCGGCTCAAGTCGGGCCTGCACCTGCCCACATTGCTCGACAAGCTCGGCGTTGAATCCCTCACCGCATACACCGACACCAACGCCAACTGGTTGCACCGCCTGTACGATCGATTCCTCGACGCCTTCCCCGACGACGAGGAAGAGGAGTGCACCAGCGCGGTCTGCCATCGGATCACCTTCATGTACTCCCTTCTCTACGAGCACGACCAGCTCAACAGCGCCACGCACGAGGCCCTGCATGAGATGTTCGGGGTAGCCAACATCGACGCGATGGAGCACTTGGCCCTCATGGTCCGCACCGGTGGGCTGCGGTCGGTTGACGGGCAGGACATCTACATTCCCCACCTGGGGCGCCTCGCCATCCCGATCACCTTCATCCATGGCGCCGAGAACGCCTGTTTTCTCCCGGAGAGCACCGCGAAGACGATGGAGCTGCTGGCGCAACGCAACGGGGCACACCTGTATCGACGCCACGTCGTTCCCGGCTACGGCCATATCGACTGCATGTTCGGCAAGCGCGCTGCTCTCGACGTGTACCCCCTCATCCTCGAGCACCTGGAATCGACCAGGTAAAGGAGCCGATCGTGGCCGCACCTACCGACCTGCGCCAGTCTTCTCGCCGAAGCGAAGAAGGTGCTGGTTGGCGCAGCTGCTCCGGACCAGGCACCTGGAAGGATGACGTGCCTGACGGGACGAAGTCGCTGTCCTGGCTGCGGCCGTCGACATTGTGGCAGTCGCGCAACGATATCATCGCGAGAGTCATCGTCGACCCCACGGCTGCGTCTCGGGCCCGATGGGTCGAGCTCGCCCGGCGGCGCGCTCAGGAAGCAGGCGAACACTCGGACTTCGTCATTTCCCGCTCCGCGGGCGACACCGTTGCCGTGCTCGTCATCGGGGATACCGGCGAAGGCGATAACTCACAGTACGCGGTCGCTGGTCCGTTAGTCGGCATGTCGAAGGATGCGGACTTCGCGGTCATCTGCAGCGACGTGGTCTATCCTACCGGCGACCTCGCCGACTACGGCCGCGTGTTCCACCATCCCTACCGGAACCTCAGAATACCCATCTATGCAGTGCCGGGAAACCACGACTGGTACGACGGCCTGCATGGCTTCATGCACTACTTCTGCAGGTTGGACGATGCCGGCTACCGACCTGATTTCGGTCGTGGCCCGGCAGCTCTGCTGGCTCGACTGCTATGGCGACGATCGCCGCAGGCTCGCGCGCAGACCGATCCAGCCGCCAATGGCATCGTTAGCAAAGAACTTCCGCCGCCCAACCCACTCCAACCGGCGCCGTACTTCGCAATCGACTCGGGGCCGGTGCGGTTCGTCGGGATCGACATCGGAATCACCGGTGAGATGGACGAAGATCAGTACCACTGGTTGAAGCGGGTTTCCTTGGACGCTGCCGAGCGCCCGAAGATCCTGCTCACTGGCAAGCCGATCTATGTCGACAACGAGCACCACCCGGGACGTGTCGCAGGGACGACGGAGACTGTCGACGACGTCGTCACCGACCCGCAGGCGAACTACGTGATGGCGATTGGGGGCGACGTCCACAATTACCAGCGCTACCCCGTCCCGGTGGCGGGCGGTCGGACGATCCAGTACGTCGTCAGCGGCGGGGGTGGGGCATACCTGCACGCCACCCACCGTATCCCGCCGGTAGACATCAACGGGGTCGATGAATCGACGTTCCGCTGCTACCCGCTGCGCCGTGACTCACTGGCGCGGTTCTCGCAGATCATCGACGAAAGGCTGTCCGGGGGTAGCGGGAGGATCGCCATCGACGCGCCGGCAGCGGGGAGATACTACGAACAACGAGGTGTCACCACTTCCCGGTCTGATCGGGCTGTCGCCGGACGGCTCTCACTCTCCGAGCGGATCAAGGCCTCGGTGATACAACGCATCCCAGCGGGCCGCTTCTTCCATCGGATGGGCTCCGAAGTGTTCGACTTCGACGAACCACCGTTCTTCAAGCAGTTCCTGCGCATCGACGCCAACGGCAGCGAGATCACAGTCTCCTGTTTCGGCGTCACTGGGTGCGCGGGCACGGAGCATGCGCCGCCCGTTGAGGATCGATTTACCATCGCGTTGTAGCGTGATGGGCCTCCACCCCCGCCGGTGAGGGTCACTCGTCAACGATGATGGTGGGGACACCGATGGTCAGCGCCACGGGACTGCCGGGTGGCGCTGTCGCGCCAGCGATCGGATGCTGGTCCTGCACGAGGCCGACTTGACTTTGTACCACCTGCTTGGGCGCTAGGGCGCCGACGGTGAGTCTGGCTGCGTGGAGTTTCTGTTGGGCATCCTGCAGGTTGTGGCCGACCACGTTGGGCACGGGGACGGAGGTCGGCGCAGGAGCGCCACCCACGGTAAGTGCGACGGCGCTGCCCAGTTCAACTGTCCTGCCGGCAGCCGGAGATTGGCCGCGGACAATACCGTCTTCAGGCCCCGGCACACCCTCCTTCACGGACACGGCGCCCACGGTCAACCCCACCGCCCGCAGCCTCTGCCGGGCCTGCTGAATGGTCAGGTCCACCACCTTGGGCACGGTGACGCCGGTCGGAGCGGGGGCACCACCCACGGTCAGTGCCACGGCACTACCCGGTTCCACCGTCGCGCCAGAACCTGGGGCTTGACCGAGAACGACACCGGCCTGAGCCGGCGACACCCCGTTCCGCAATGACACAGTGCCGATCGTCAACCCCACCGCCTGCAGCTTCTGCTGACCCTGATGCTGGGTAAGGCCGACCACGTTGGGCACCGCAACCGGGAGGGCGGGCAATCCGGACGAGCTGCTGGCGGGGCTCCCGGATGGGCTGCCGGGTCCAGCTTGGTTGGTTGCCGGGGGTGCGGGCTGGGTGTCCGCCCCGGGGGTCGTCGGCGGTTGAGGGCTGCCCGCCGACGTTGTGGGTAAGGGGACGATCGACGTCGTTGACCCGCTCGACCCCGCCAACAGGTCGCCGGCTGGGCCGGGCACGACCAGCAACAGTCCGCCCAGCAATAGCACCGCGGCCGCGCCGGGGACGCCCCGTCGGGGAGGCGCGGTCAGGCCAGCCTTGCGGGCGCCCGCCGCGGAGCGCGGGAAGCCGTCGCGGTTGAACCGGCCAACTCGGGTGGCGAGCTCGGTGTGATGGGCAACCAGCTGGGGATCGGCCGCGGCGGTCAGCACCCGGTCGCGCAGCGCGAGCGGCAGGGCCACAAACGGCACCGTGGCCAACAGTGCGGATGCGCGCACCTCGCGGCGTTTGGTGCCACCACACGCCACACAGTGATCGATGTG
Source organism: Pseudonocardiaceae bacterium (assembly GCA_050699975.1). GTDB lineage: Bacteria > Actinomycetota > Actinomycetes > Mycobacteriales > Pseudonocardiaceae. Next base: position 20,465 of record JBOHGH010000061.1, read on the forward strand.
GCGGGCGATTCGTTTGCGCCACAGAGCCGTGAGTACCCCATCCCACCCGGTGAGCAGCCGGTCGAGAGTGGCGCACACGCGGCGGCCGGTGCGAGCCACAATCACCACGGTCAGGGCCCGCTCGAGTTGCTGGCAGGCCCTCGACACCAGGGCGTGTGCGTGGTTGGCGGACACCCCGAGCGCGGCGGCCAGATCGGCGCCGCTCAGGCCGTGGCGCACCGACAGTTCCAGCACCTCGCGTTCCCGGGGGTTCAACCCGGCCGCGGCGGTCCAGATCAACTCGCGATACTGCTCGGCGCGCAGCCCGGCGTCGAGGTCGACGCTCTCGTCGGGCACCTGCCCGGCCTCGATCAGCTCCACGTTGCGGCTGCGGGCGCGCAGCTGCCGGAGGCATTCACGGCGCACAATCGCATACAGCCATGGCCGCAGCCGCTCAGGATCGCGGAGGTCACAGATCCGCTGCCCGGCGATGAGGAACGCGTCATGCACGGCGTCGGCCGCCGCGTCGTGATCACGCAGGATCGACCACGAATAGGCATGGAGCCGCTCAGCGTAAGTGTCATACGCCGCCGCCCACCCACTCGCGTTCTGGGCGCGCATCGCGGCGACGATCTGCCGATCGTCCATGGGAGCGACGCCACGGGCCATGATCCACCCCTATGAACAAGATACGCTCACACAACCCACCACCGGCTCCGCGCATCACAGCTGTTGATCTCCGACAGCCGGTGATGGCCATGCTGGGATGGCCATCACCGGGTAGATCTCATGACGTGACCTGCTCATTACGGAGTTGGCCGCCCTCGAGCTGACATCATGATCTTGGAACGACCGTGCCCTGGCGGGTGTCACCCGCAGGGTCCTGGTCACCGGGTCCGGAGAGCTAAACCGAACTTGCTGTAACTCTCAGTAGCGATGCTGGCCTGACCTGGGTCTGAGTCTGTGACACGCCCACGAGTGTAGTCACTAAAATAGTGGTGGACGAGAGGTCGTTGTGGTCTAATCTCCCTGTGAGACGCACCGACGGCGCGATGCACGTGGATCGTTCGCGTAGGCACTACACGGCGGCGGACGGGTCGGTGCGAGTGTACCGGCGCGATCTGCTTCGTCGTTCCTACCGCGACGAGCAGGGGCGGCCGCAGAAGGAAACGTTGGCGAATCTGTCGGCGTTGCCCGAGGGGGCCGTCGAGGTGTTGCGTAAGGTGTTGTCGGGTGCCGTTTTGGTGGAGCCGGATAAGACGTTTGAGATCGAGCGATCCCTCAGTCATGGCGGCGTCGCCGCGGTGCACGCGATGGCCACCAAGCTTGGTGTGAAAAAACTCCTGGGACCGGACTGTCGGGAACGTGACCTAGTCTATGGCCTGATCCTGTCTCGGGTGCTGCGGCCGACTTCGAAACTGTCGACACTGGGCTGGTGGAACGATACGACACTCGGGACCGATCTGGGCATTACTCAGGCGAGCACCGATGAGGTGTATGCCGCAATGGACTGGCTCGGTGAGCGCCAAGACGTCATCGAGAAGACCCTGGCCGGCCGGCACCTTGCCACCGGTGGGGTCGCCATGTTCGATCTGTCCAGTTCCTGGGTGGAGGGACGCTGCTGCGACTTGGCCGCCTTCGGGTATTCCCGGGATAAGAAACGAGGCCTCCGTCAAATCGAGTACGGGCTGCTCACTGACCCCCAAGGCCGTCCGGTCGCGATCCGGGTGTTCCCGGGCAACACCTCCGACACGAAGGCGTTCATCGACGCTGTCGCCATGGTGGCCGAGAACTTCGGGCTCAATGACATCACCATGGTCGGCGACCGTGGAATGATCACCAACGCCCGGATCGCAGAGCTGCGCGACCGTGGCGGTATGGACTGGATCACCGCCCTGCGCGCCCCGGCGATCGCTGCCCTGGCCAGCGACGACGGTCCCCTGCAGATGTCGCTGTTCGACACCCAGAACTTCGCCGAAATCACCCACCCCGACTATCCCGGTGAGCGCCTGATCTGCTGTCGAAATCCCGCACTGGCCGACCAGCGAGCACGCAAACGCCAGCAGTTACTTGCCGCCACCGACGTCGAACTCGCCAGAATCGCTGCTCGCGTACGGAACGGAAAACTGCACGGAGCCGATGATATCGGCGTAACCGTCGGTAAGATCGCCAACAAATACAAAATGGCCAAGCACTTCACCCTCGACATCACCGCCAACACGTTCGACTACCACCGCAACCAGCCACGGATCGACACCGAGGCCGGACTCGACGGAATCTACGTCCTCCGCACCAGCCGACACACCGAGTCCCTAGACACTCCCGGCGTCATCACCGCCTACAAAAACCTCGCCTACGTCGAACGCGACTTCCGCATCATCAAAGTCGACGACCTCGACCTGCGTCCCATCTTCCACTACCTATCCGAACGGGTCCGCTCTCACGTGTTCCTCTGCATGCTCGCGGCCTACATCACCTGGCACCTACGAGACACCCTCGCTCCACTCACCTACACCGACGGGCACATCGGCCACCGCGCCGACCCCGTTTCCCCCGCCCAACGCTCACCCAGCGCCAAAGCCAAAGACGCGGACAAGAAAACCCCCGACGGACTGCCCGTACGAAGCTTCCGCGACCTACTCGAACACCTCGGAAACCTCAACAGAGAAACAATCAACTTCACCGGCCAGCGCATCGAGAAAATCACAAACCCCACCCCTACCCAGCGACGTGTCTTCGAACTGATCAACGTCCCGCTTCCCCTGACCCTCGCCGACACGTAGCCACTAACACCGACCCGACCGACACCGAACCCGCAGCTCACAGCCATACACACCCACGAAGATCAAGTAAGTTCGGGCTAAATACAACCTTTCCGGCAAATCACCGCATCTGGGGTTACCACGCACTCGACATGTGGTTTTCTGGGAGGTCTACATCCTCCTGCAGGAGGCCAGTCCGTCGGCCTGGGCCTGCGCGGCCTGGCGGAGAACTCGTCTCCATAAGTGACCGCGCCCACGGACTCGCCGCCAGCTTCGCTTTGCGCATATGCCGGTATGGTGATCGAGATGGACGTGCTGCCCGAGGCCGGGACGGGCAGTTGGGTGGCGCTCGCGACACCGCTTCCCGTCAACACCAGTCCTGCGACCGCGATACCTGCGATACCCGCGCGACGGACGATGTGTTGTGACATAGCGGACTCCCTACTCTCTGCGACCGGGCCCGCTGCCCGATCTCAACGGTGAGAGCCGCCGCCCCCCGGGCCACCAACAACTTTTGGAGTCCCGCACGGCAAGGCCCCACCGCGCTTGGCCCGCACACCGGCGCGCAGCAGAAAGCCCCGTCACAGGTCGGGGGGCTGCGCGGGGCTCTCTAGCCCGTCTGTCGCCATCGGGCGGGGCAGCGTTACACATCGTGTGGACCTCCCGGAGTAGGGCGACCCAGGCCAGTACCCGCACCTGTCGTGGGTAAAGCTCACCAACCACAGCGAGCAGCACAGGGGGCTGTGCCGCAGCCTGTCCGGCTTGCCGCGGACCGCGTAAGGCAGGATGGCAACCACGCAGAGGGAGGTAGGACATGATCATCGAGGTGATGTGCCGCATCGCCGATGGCCCGCTCAGGCCCGGCGAGCTGGAGGTCACTCAAACAGCCGTCCCCCTGCTGAGCTGGTCCGTTAACACTCGGGACGTAGCGGAGGCGTGGGACCTGCGAGGCAAGGACCTGGCCGTCGAGCTTCACTTTCCCGACAACACCGTATGGACGGGTGAGGCGTACTCAGTGGCTGACATTGAGCCTGAGCACCAAGTGCCTGGACAACAACCCGAGCACGAGTTTCCCTTGAAGGTGCAACTACGCGGTTTCGGCGCACTCAGCGAGAATTCGATCCCGGTGCACGCTGATGTGGTGGTTCAGCGGATCGATGCGATGTTGGCCGAGCGTCAGTCCTGAACAACCGGCTATGTGGGCCCCACCGCCGTCAGACCATGCCGCGGTATTCGTTTGCGATCCGCTCAAACACGGCGCGCGCCGCGTCGCCGTGGTCGGCGAACCCGGCGTAGATCTCGAACCGGGTAGCGAAGTCCGCGACGTCGCGGGTGTCAGTGATCAACGCCACGGACGTCTCGGTGCTGAGCATCACGGCCCGCTCGTCGTAGATCTGGAAGGCGTGCAGGATCGGGCGGTTCGCCGGACGCGTCCACGGGACAATCCCGAGCGCAACGTTGGGCAGCTCAACGCGAGCGGCGAGGTGCGCAGCCTGTGCGATCATGATCTGCGGTGACCCGACGTGCCAGCGCAGCACCCCCTCGGTCAGCACGAAGTGGAACTCTCGGTCACTGTCGAGGATGCGCTGCCGACCAAGGCGTGCAGCGACCATCGCATCGAGCTCCCGGCCGGCGTAGCGGCCGGACAGCAAGGCACGGGCGTAGTCGTGGGTCTGTAGCAGGCCGATGACGATGGCGCGGTGGACGCTGCGGATCCGCGCCGAGGTGGACACGATCCGACCTATCCGGGCCTGCATCGAAGGGGCACCGTGATGGTGCAGCATCGCGCGGGTTGACCTGGATCCCGCCCGTAGATCCTCGGCGATGGTGAGCAACTCGCGGCGGGTATCGGCTGACGCGCCGTACACCTCGCACAGGGTGCCGATGTCGGCCTCGGTGGGTACCCGCCTCCCGGTTTCGAACCTACTGATCGTTGCCTGGGACATTCCCGCACGGTGTGCCGCCTCAATCCCGGACAGATCCGCGCTGCGCCGGAGTTGGCGCAGGGTCAACGACAACCGGTCAGCACACGGCGCGGGGCTGCTCAACCAGCTATCCCCCTCTAAGCTGCTCGGCCTGCCGAGCGGTGGTGTTCCGGGTGGCGGCCCCACCA
>JBOHGH010000062.1:0-24814 GCA_050699975.1 Pseudonocardiaceae bacterium
GCCCTGCGGCGGTTGCCTCTTCTATCGAGCGGAGTGCGGTAACTGCATCGGGCATCGAGAGACGTTGCATCGGATCGTCGGCCAGCAGCTGCATCAGCACCGTGGCGAGCGGCCCGGCCCGCTGCGGGGACCGCACCCGGCCTTCGGCGACGGTCCGCAGCAGCGCCAAGGTGTTCTCGTCCAGCCCGAATGGTGGTTCTCCTTCGACCGCTGTATACAAAGTCGAGCCCAGCGAGAACACGTCACCGGCGGGACCGGGCAGCTCGCCGCGGGCCACCTCCGGAGCGAAGTAGGCGGGCGTACCCGCCAGTATGCCGGTGCGGGTCACCGTGGCGTCCCAGGTCGCCCGGGATATCCCGAAGTCGGTGATCTTGACGATGCCGTTGCGGCCGAGCAGGATGTTGCCCGGCTTGACATCCCGGTGCACGATCCCGGCTCCGTGGGCTGCGGCGAGCGCGGCGGCCACCTGCCGGCCGACCCTGGCCGCCTCGTGCGGTGGCAACGTCCCCTGCTCGGCGAGAACCGTGGCCAGGCTGCGCGACGGCAGGTACTCCATTACCAGCCACGGCACCACTCGATCACCGGTGCTGCCGGTATCGAGGGCCACGTCGTAGACGCAGATCGCGTGCGGGTGTTGCAGCCGAGCCGCGATGCGGCCCTCGCGCATCGCCCTGGCCTTGGCCGTTTCTTCCTCCGCCGCGGCCAGCCCGGGTTGCGTCAGCAACTCCTTGAGGGCCACCGTGCGGTCCAGCCTCAGATCGTGCGCGCGCCAGACCACGCCCATTGCGCCCGCGCCGATCGGCTGGTCGAGACGGTAGCGATCGGCGACGAGCCGGGCATCGGCGTTCACCTGCTCCGCTCCTCGCTCACGAGCTCAGGTTAGGACCTGCACCCCTGCTGGCACAGGACTATCGGTGTCTGGTACGCCCGGTGGGCCGGACGGTTACCGGATGTTCAGCCGCCGGTACGGAAGTGCGCCCGGGTGCTCTGCAGGGCCTGGTATCCCACCACGCCGCTACCGGCTCCGGCCACGATGGCCAGAACGTCGGCGAACGAGCCGCCGCTGGCGAGCAACAGAGCGAACAGAGCCACGCCGAGGGTCGCCGCGGCGACCGGAACACGGCTGCGAACGTACTGGTTGACCGGGTTCCCGCCGCCCCGCCGGTTCGCCGCCGACCTCAGCATCGCGAGGTATCCGCCGTGCGCCAGCGCGGCCAGCAATCCGGCGAGCGCGGCGAGGACCGCAATCAGATTGAGCACCATGACACCAGTGTGCACCTGCTGCTCCCCGATAGGAGTTGGCCGGCACCGGTGTGCGCAGAGCGGTCAGCGACCGAGCCGGCCGCGCCCCAGGCGCAACAGCAGCATCGCCAGCTCGCGTCCCTCGGTGCCCAGCTCGCGGTAACGGTCCAGGACGGCCATCTCGCGGCCGTGCACCACCCGTGGGCCGCCGGCGGCTCGCCGGGCGCTGCCGATTTCCTGGGATACCGCGGTGCGTCGCTGCACCAGCCGCAGGATCTCGGCGTCGAGGTAGTCGATCTCGGTGCGCAGCGCGGCGAGATCGGCGCCGGAGCCGCCCTGGACTTCGGGTGCTGCCTCGGTGGACGCGTGAGTGGGCATCTCGGTGGCCTCCTGGATTCTGTTCCGGAGTCCATGCTCCCCGGCAGCACAACGCCCCGGGTCCGTGGACTCCGGGGCGTCGTGGTGGTCTGTGTCGTGCGTCACACCACCACGGGCACCGGGATCCGGTACCCGTAGAAAAAGCGGTGGCGACTCAGCACGGCACTGAGTCTGCCACGTTGCCTGGTGCACCGTCCACCTCTTCACCAGGGGCCGGATCCTGCTCCTCGGCCATCCGGCGCACGGCTGCGGCCAGCACGGTGAAGCCCACTATGGCCACCCCCACCGATACCACCAGCAGCGCGACCAGCCGGCCGGTGGAATCGTTGATCGCCGCACCGGTCCCGCCGGCCAGCACCCCCAGGGATACGTAGAAGCAGGAGTAGATCAGCGCGCCGGTCGTGGTGAGCTGGATGAACCGCTTGGGCGGCACTTTGAGGGTGCCGGCCAGCAGCGGGATCAGGTAGTTGAACAGCGGCATGAACTGGACCAGGGCCAGGGTGCGGCCGGCCGGGCCCCGCAGCAGCCGCTCCGCCTGCATCCACCGCTCGGAGCCGACCCGCCGGCCCAGCCAGCTGTGCCGGATGGCCGGACCGTTCCGGCGGCCTACCGCGTAGCTGAGCGTGTAGCCCAGCACCGTCCCGATCACCGCGCCCGCCACCACGATCGGCGCGCCGGCCGTGCCCACCGCGGCCGCCGGGACCAGCAGCACCAGGTCGCCCGGCAGCAGCGCACCAATCAGGGCCAGGCTGTCCACGAACATCACCAGCACCACCACGACCAGCAGCAGGACGGGAGACACCTTCGCGACGTGTTCAAGCCAGCTGACGGGATCCACGGCACCCTCCTGCGGTCTGACGCTGCGGAGCTGCCCCCTAAAGCACTCTGCCTCCTCTCCGGATTGTCCGCTATATCTATGTATCGCGCTTTCAGCGGACTCTCAGCAATGCCCCCCTTCAGTGCCTCCCGGTACCGTGGTCGCCACGATGAGTGCCTCTGTTGTCAACTCTGATGGCGCAGCCCCCCCACAGGACCTGCTTGCCGGACTCAACCCGCAACAACGCGCGGCGGTGGAGCATGTCGGCTCCCCGCTGCTCATCGTCGCGGGGGCCGGGTCCGGCAAGACCCGGGTGCTCGCCCACCGCATCGCCTACCTGCTCGGCCAGCGCGACGTCGCACCCGGCCAGGTGCTGGCGATCACCTTCACGAACAAAGCCGCAGCCGAGATGAGGGAACGGGTCACTGCGCTGGTCGGCAGGCGCGCCGCGGTGATGTGGGTGTCGACGTTCCACTCGATGTGCGTGCGGATCCTGCGCCGCGAGGCCAAGAATCTGTCCGGGCTGACGTCGAACTTCTCCATCTACGACGCCGACGACACCCGCCGCCTGATCACGATGGTCGCCCGTGACCTGGATCTGGACCCCAAGCGCTATCCCGCGCGCACCCTGGCGGCGAAGATCTCGAACCTGAAAAACGAGCTGGTGGACGCCGAAGGCGCCGCTGCCGCCGCGTCTGATGACTTCGATCGCCGGGTTGCGGAGGTCTTCGCCGGCTACCAGCGGCGGTTGAGCACATCCAATGCGCTGGACTTCGACGACCTGATCATGCGCACGGTCGAGTTGCTGCAGACCCTGCCCGACGTTGCCGAGCACTACCGGCGGCGGTTTCGCCACGTCCTGGTCGATGAGTACCAGGACACCAACCACGCGCAGTACGTGCTGGTCCGCGAACTGGTCGCGGCACCGGCCGAGGACACCGACCCCGCGGAGCTGTGTGTGGTGGGCGACGCCGATCAGTCCATCTACGCCTTCCGCGGCGCCACGATCCGCAACATCGAGGAATTCGAGCGGGACTTCCCGGACGCCCGGACGATCCTGCTGGAGCAGAACTACCGCTCCACCCAGACGATCCTGTCCGCCGCGAACGCGGTGATCGCCCGGAACCCTGGTCGTCGGGACAAGCGGCTGTGGTCAGCCGCGGGGGATGGCGAGCCGATCGTCGGCTACGTCGCCGACAACGAGCACGACGAGGCCGCGTTCGTCGCCGCGGAGATCGACCGGCTGGTCGACGGCGGCGAAGCACGGTTCGGCGACGTGGCAGTGTTCTACCGGACCAACAACTCCTCCCGGGTGTTCGAGGAGATGTTCATCCGGCTCGGGTTGCCCTACAAGGTGGTCGGCGGGGTTCGCTTCTACGAGCGCCGCGAGGTTCGGGACGCGCTGGCCTACTTGCGGGTGCTGGACAATCCCGAGGACACCGTGTCGCTGCGCCGGATTCTCAACACGCCGCGGCGGGGGATCGGGGACCGCGCGGAGGCCGTGCTGGCCGCCCACGCCGAGCGGGAGCGGATCTCGTTCGCGGCGGTGCTGCGGGCCGCCGCGGCCGGCCAGGAGATCCCGCTGCTCAACCCGAGATCGCGCAACGCGGTCACGGCGTTCGTGGTGATGATGGACGAGCTACGGGAAAAGGTGGTGGCGGGCGAGGAGGTCGCGGAGGTCCTCGAAGCGGTGCTAGAGCGAACCGGTTACCGGGCCGAGCTGGACGGGTCGGAGGATCCGCAGGACGCTTCCCGGCTGGACAACCTCACCGAGCTGGTGACCGTGGCGCGTGAGTTCGCCACCGACCCGGTCGTCCCGGTCGAGGACGGTGGCGCCGAGCCCGGGTCGCTGGCGGCGTTCCTGGAGCGGGTCGCGCTGGTTGCCGACGCCGACCAGATCCCGGACGACGATGGGTCATCCGGTGGTGTGGTGACCTTGATGACGCTGCACACCGCCAAGGGGCTGGAGTTCCCGGTGGTGTTCCTCACCGGCTGGGAGGACGGGTTGTTCCCGCATCAGCGTGCACTCGGCGACCCGACCGAGCTTGCTGAGGAACGCAGGCTGGCCTACGTCGGGCTGACCAGGGCCCGGCACCGGCTCTACCTGTCCCGGGCGATCACCCGGTCGGCGTGGGGACAGCCGATGACCAATCCGGCGTCGCGCTTTTTGACCGATGTGCCCGAGTCGCTGGTGCAGTGGCGGCGCGAGGAACCCGAGCGGGCCGGCCCGGTCGGGCGGACGGTCTTCGGCCGCCGCGGTGCTGATGCCACCGGCGCAGACTCAGCGCAGGCCGGGGTAGCGGCCCGCGGCTTGCGCACGACCCCGTTCCGGGGCTGGCAGAACACGCCGGCGCTGGTGCTGGACGTGGGAGACCGGGTCACGCACGACAAGTACGGCCTGGGCACGGTGGTGGCCACCGACGGCAGCGGCCCTCGGGCCACCGCCACCATCGACTTCGGTTCCGCCGGGACGGTCCGGCTGATGCTCATCGGCGGGGTCCCCCTGGTGAAACTCTGAAGTGCCGGTACCGTGGCGGCGGCCGATGACGGCAACGGAGGTCATCGTTCGGGCAGTGACCAGCGCGGACGCCGACGCGATCCTGTCCATTTACCGGCCCATCGTGAATGAGACGGCGTCTTCATTCGAGGAATTTCGACGCTGCGGACGTTTCGCCCTATCGGGACGTCGGTGGTGTGGTGTTCACGACGGCGACGTCGTCGGTTGACCTGCGGCGCCCAGCCGCCCGGGTCCGGCCTCCGAACGCTATCCGGCTGGGGGAGGGATGTTGCGGTTCGAGCGGAACAGGTTGCTGGGGTCGTAGATCTTCTTGATCTCGACGAGGCGGTCGTAGTTGATGCCGTACGAGGCTCGGATGCGCTCGTCGTCCTCGTCGGCGGTCTGGAGATTGATGTAGGTGCGGCCGGTGGAGAAGGGCCGGACCCGCTGCCACGCATCACGGACCCACTGCGGGAACGGCTCCGCCTTGGGCTCGTCCGGTTCCCAGATGCCGAGCACTCCGACAGCGAAGTGGGCGTCTCTGTTCCCGACTGCACCGTCGTCCTCGTCATGGTCGTTGAGGGCCCCGCCGAGGTGCAGGATGCCCAACTGCGCCTCCGGGATGGGGCACTCGGCGGCCAGCTCTTGCACGGTGGACAGGAAGCCATCGGTGAGCTCGGCGAGGTACTCGGTCTTCCAGTAGTAGTGGTGGCCCTTGGGCTCACCCGCATCGAGGTAGGACTGCACCTGGGTGTAGGGCTGCTCGGTCAGCAGGTCCACGACGGGATCGCCCAGCGCCCGGATCGGGGAGAGCGCCTCGTCGACGTTGCCCAGGTCGCCGCTGTAGCAGACGGCCATGGCACAGACCCGCTGGCCGCGCCACGCCTCGGGCACGAACGGCGCTGATGGGGCCCGCAAGAGGTTCAGCCACACCGCCAGCTCCCGGGGCGCCTCCGTGGTGATCTCCCGGTAGGCCTGGAGGATCTCCTCGGCCCGCTCGAAGGGCCAGGCGATCAGGCCGCCGTAGACGGTCGGGCCGACCTCGTGCAGCCGGAAGGTGAACGAGGTCACGACGCCGAGGTTGGCGCCGGCGCCGCGGATTGCCCAGAACAGGTCGGCGTTCTCCGCCCGGCTGGCGCGGCGGACCCGGCCGTCAGCGGTGACGATCTCGACCTCCAGCAGGTTGTCCACCGTCCACCCGAACCGACGGCATAGGTAGCCCAGGCCCCCGCCGAGCGTCAATCCCGCCACTCCGACCTCGGAGATGAAGCCCAGCGGGGTGGCCAGGCCGTGGCGTTGGGTCTCGCGATCCACGTCGGCGAGCAGGCACCCGGGCTGGACCGTCGCGGTCCGCGCCTGCGGGTCCACGACGATGCTGCGCAGCCGGGACATGTCGATGGTCAAACCCCCATCGGCCAGCGCGGTGCCTGCGATGTTGTGCCCGCCGCCACGCACCGACAGCGCGAGGCCGTGCTGGCTGGCGAAGTCCACCGCGGCCACGATGTCGGCCGTGCCGGCCGGCTGGGCCACGATCGCCGGCGTCTTGGAGATCAGGCCGTTCCACAGCAGTGTGGCCTCCCCGAAACCCGCGTCCTGCGGGGACAGCAGTGGGCCCCGCAGGCGCTGGCGCAACGCCTCGACGGAATCTCCGGTCAGCGTGGTCGTCGTCTCATCCGGGGTGTAGACGATGCCTGCAGCGCTCTGCCTGCTCATTGCTCCTCCTCGTCCGCGGTCCGTGGGTAAGGCTCACAATGGAGCCGGCGAGCAGGCCGCGCGTCGGCGGAAGCACCCAATTTCGGCGATCGCGCAGTGGGTAGTTTCACCCAGGAGAGTGCTCAGACGAGCCGATGCTGGTATGCGTAGGCCGTGGCTGCCGCTCGTGACGGCACGGCCAGCTTGGTGAGGATGCTGCTCACGTGCCGGTCCACGGTCCGCGCGCTGAGGACCAGTTCGACGGCGATCGCCTTGTTGGTCGCGCCGGCGGCAACCAGGCGCAGCACCTGCAGCTCGCGCGGGCTCAGCCCGCACCGAGGACCTGACCGTGCATCCCGGGTCAGCGAGTCGAGCCGGGCGACGTCCGGGGCAGCCCCCAACTGCAGGAACATGTCGCGGGCCGCCGCCAGCTCCAATCCCGCCCCGTCGTCGTCTCCCAGGGCGCGGCACGCCAGCCCCATCAGTACCCGCACGAGCGCGACCTCGTACGGTGCCTCGAGCTGCTGCCACACCTGGCAAGCGTGCCGCAACGCGATCAGGGCGGCTTGGGCGTCGCCTTCGGCCAGCTCGACGGCCCCCCGGGCGTGCGCGGTCATCGCGCCCAACACGCCGTCGCGCCCATAGCCCTCAGCGATCTCGGTCAGCTCGCGGCAGGCGTCCCGCGCCTGCGCGGTCTCGCCCGCGGCCAACATGATCTCCACAGAGGCGGGCAGCAGCCGGGCCCGGTCAAACGTCTCGGTGGTCTCACCCACCACCCTGCAGATCGCCGCGGCGGCTACCTCGGTGCGTCCCTGGGCCAGCCGTAGCAGGGCCAGACCAGGCTGTGGCTGACACCCCCACTGGCTCGCGCTGCGGTAGGCCTCCTCGGCTGCGGCGAACTCCCCCAGCAACCGATGGATCTCGCCCTGCCGGTAGGACGCCGCCCCGGTGGCCAGCTGGTTGACACCGCGCGCGAACCGCTCACTGGCGCGCCGCGCCTCCTCCAGCGCGTCCCGCCAGGCGCCGTACAACTGCATGATCTCGGCGCGGTGCACGAGGCACTGGCCGGTGAAGTTCAGCATGTCGGGCTGTTCCTCGCACCACCGAGTCAGGGCGGCGGTCCACTCGCGAGCCCGGCGCAGCTCGTAGACTTCCTGGCAGGCCTCAATCACGCTGCAATAGATCAGGCCCGTGAACAGCGGCGACGACAGCTCACCGGCGACCACCGCCACCATCGCCTCGTCCAGCAGCGCCAGCCCCTCCTTGACCCGCCCCAGTCTGACCAGGGCCCGGCCCCGCGCATGCAGGGCGAAGGCGATCAGGTCGACATCCCCGAAACGTTCCCCGATCTCCGCCACGAGGGCTGCGGTGGCGTACCCGGTCTCGTACTCACCAGGGCACATTTGCTGTAGTACGACCGGCACCAGCAGGTAGCCGCGCTCGACACAGTCACGCTCCACCCGGTCAAGCAGCCGCTGCCCCCGGCTGAACCACCCGGTCGCACGAGACATCGCTCCCGCGTCGATGAGACCGAAGCCCAGCCAGAGCGCGCACCGGGCAGCGCACACCGGCTCCCCGGCGTCCAGATACAGGTGATGGGCACGGTCCAGCGCACCGATGCCGTCGTCGTTGCGAGCGATCAGATACGCCGAGGTCGCGAGCAGCTCAAGATCCTCTGCTCCGAGTGGAGCCGCCTCATCGGCCAGGGAGAGCGACTTGTAAGCACTGAGCCACGCTCGCCGACGGTAGGCCTCGCGGCCACGTTCGAGCTCATCCATGGCAACCACCCCGCGGTGTCAACCGGCGCGGCGAGCAGGTATGTCTCGCTTGCCGGCCACGCCGTCCGCACCAGACGTCTCCGGGCGGTTTGCCGGGTCCGCCGTCCTGATTGTGCCGCACGGCAGGCCCTTCGGGTATCGCGATTGTCAGGGCCACCCGCTAGCTTTCGAACATATGTTCGATTATGCTGCTGGGGGTGCGAGATGGACGAGCGGTTGGGTCGAGTGCTGCGGGAGCGCGTGGAGGCGTACCTGCGCGACGTCGAGCGGGTGCTCCGCGGAGCGGAGCCGGGAGCGGCCTGGCCGGCGGTCCGGGCCCGGCTGCTCCCCCTTGCCGCGGCCTGGCGGAGCCTTCTGACGCAGCACGGCCCTGGCCGCCGTGGCCGCTGCCGGCACTGCGACCGGGGGTTTCGCCCATTGCGCAGCCAGCGTCGGCAGTGCTCGGTGTGGCGTGTCGCGCATGCCCACCTGGGTGGCGGGTGGCCGTTAGAGGGCGGCCAGTGAGCTGGCGAGCACCACTGTCAGAAGTCGACGCCGTGGTCGCGCAGCCATCTGATCGGATTGATCTTCTGACCGGCCGCGTTCCACACTTCGAAGTGGAGGTGCGGCCCGGTCGAGTGGCCCCGGTTGCCCATCTCGGCGATCTTCTGGCCTGCACGCACCTTTTGGCCCTCTGCGACCAGCGAGCGGTTGATGTGTCCGTACACAGTGGTCGTGCCGTCGGTATGCCGGAGGCGCACCCAGAGGCCGAAACCGCTGGCGGGTCCGGACTCCGCGACCACGCCGTCGGCGGCGGCGAGGATCGGCGTCCCGATGGAGTTGGCGATGTCCATGCCGAAGTGAAAGACACCCCACCGCGAGCCGTATCCGGAGGTCAGCGTGCCCTTGGTGGGCGCCATGAATCGGATCCGGCGGGACTCGGCCTCGCGGGCGACACGCTGATCTACGAGGCGCTGCCCCTTGGCCATCGCCTGCACGGCCTCGGCCGCGGCGGGTGCCGCGGGCCGAGTCAGAGGCAGGTACTCCGGTGCCGGGGCGGGTCCGCCCACCCCTGTGGCCCCCAGCCCTGTCGCCGATGCGGCGTTGCGTGCGGAGGCCAGCAACGTGGCATCGTCGGAGATCACGGTGGTGGCGTTGTCGATCGTCTGGCCCGCGGCCACGAAAGCGCCAGCGGCGACGGCTGCTACGACCACCCGGCCGCGCACGGCGGGGGAGGGTGCCGTGATGCGGTGGGCCGACCGGGTACTCGAGGGGCCGGGGCGCAGCGCCGCCTCATGCACCGGGGATGGTCGTTGGCCGCCTGGGGAGCGGTGTCGAGCCAAGACCTGCCTTCCCGTGTCGAGGGGCCGAGCTGGCACCGGGCGGGGGATCCCGGGGAACTGGTGGGTCCAGTTCCGTTAGCCAGCCGTGACCGTAGCGTGACCGCGGACTGGGGGAAGTTAACGGAGCGCGAAGTTGCGGGCAAGCCACCGTTCCGCGATACGTTCGGCGGTATCGGCAAGCGTTGGTTCTCGCGCGCCGTGCGGTCGATCCAGCCGACCTACCGGGCGGATGTGGGGGAGGGACCGATCGCGTCGCCGGTAGCCGCGTCGCCGGTAGCCGCTGAGTGTCTACCCTGGGGGAATGAGCGGACGTATCCGGGTGGTCGTCGCCAAACCAGGGCTCGACGGGCACGACCGGGGCGCCAAGGTCGTCGCACGGGCACTGCGCGATGCCGGCATGGAGGTCGTCTACACCGGGTTGCACCAGACCCCGGAGCAGATCGTGGAGACCGCGCTGCAGGAGGACGCCGACGCGGTAGGACTTTCAGTCCTCTCCGGCGCCCACATGACTCTGTTCGCCCGGGTCGTCGAGTTGCTCCGGAGCAAGGGCGCGACGGACGTGCTGGTTTTCGGTGGAGGGATCATTCCCGTGGAGGACATCCCGAAGCTCACCGAGCTCGGGGTGGCCAAGGTGTTCACCCCGGGTGCCACCACGCACGAGATCGTCGACTGGGTACGCGCCGCTATGACCGCCCCAGCGGAGTGATCACCCTCACGGCTGCCAGCCAACCACTGCCGCCTGCGGCTGGATAGGGTCTAGCGGTCCGTCGGCAGGCCGACCCAACCTGGAGATCCGCGTGGACCTGTACGAATACCAGGCGAAGGATCTGTTCGACGCCCACGGCGTCCCGGTGCTTGCTGGCCGCGTCGCCACTACCAGCGCGCAGGCCCGAGCCGCCGCTGCCGAACTCGGCGCGACTGTGGTCGTCAAGGCCCAGGTGAAGGCCGGCGGCCGCGGCAAGGCCGGCGGCGTGAAGCTGGCCCGAACACCGGACGAGGCGCAGCAGCATGCGGCCGCCATCCTGGGCATGGACATCAAGGGCCACACCGTGCACCGCGTGCTGATCGCCCCCGCATCGGACATCGTCGAGGAGTACTACCTCTCCTTCCTCCTCGATCGCACCAACCGCACCTTCCTCGCGATGGCCAGCGTCGAAGGCGGGATGGACATCGAGGAAGTCGCCGCGACGAAGCCCGAGGCGTTGGCGAAGGTGCCGGTGGATCCGAGGTTCGGGGTGGACGCTGCGAAGGCCGCTGAGATCGTCCAGGCTGCCAGGTTCCCGGCGGAGGTGGCGCAGGCGGCGGCCGACACCGTCGAAAAGCTGTGGAACGCCTTCGTCGCCGAGGACGCGACTCTGGTGGAGGTGAACCCGCTGGTTCGCGACTCCCACGAGGCGATCATCGCGCTGGACGGAAAGGTGACCCTGGACGACAACGCCGGGTTTCGCCATCCCGACCACGCCGAACTGGCCGACTCGGCCGCGCAGGATCCGCTCGAGACCAGGGCCAAGGCCCGCAACCTCAACTACGTCAAGCTTGACGGTCAGGTCGGCATCATCGGCAACGGTGCGGGCCTGGTGATGTCCACTCTGGACGTGGTCGCCTATGCGGGCCAGGCGCACGGGGGGGTGAAGCCGGCCAACTTTCTCGATATCGGCGGGGGTGCGAACGCGCAGGTGATGGCCGACGGGTTGGACATCATCCTCGGCGACCCGGATGTGCGGTCGGTGTTCGTGAACGTCTTCGGCGGGATCACCGCCTGCGACGAGGTGGCCACCGGCATCGTCCAGGCGCTGAGTATTTTGGGAGCGGCCGCTACCAAGCCGCTGGTGGTCCGGCTGGATGGCAACAACGTTGCCGACGGCCGCCGGATCCTCGCGCAGGCGGCCCACCCGCTGGTCACCATGGTCGACACGATGGACGCCGCGGCCGACAAGGCCGCCGAGCTCGCCGCATCGACTTATGCCAAGGGAGCCTGACCGGTGGCAATCTTCCTGACCAAAGATTCGAAGATCATCGTCCAGGGGATGACCGGCTCGGAGGGCCGCAAGCACACCCAGCGGATGCTCGACGCGGGCAGCCAGGTCGTCGGCGGGGTCACTCCGGGTAAGAGCGGCCAGGCCGTCGACTTCCAGGGTGCGTCACTGCCGGTGTTCGGCACGGTCTCCGAAGCGATGGCCGCTACCGGTGCTGACTGCAGCGTCGTCTTCGTCCCGCCCCGCTTCGCCAAGGCCGCGGTCATCGAGGCGACCGACGCCGGCATCGGGTTGATCGTGGTGATCACCGAGGGGATCCCGGTGCATGACACCGTCGCGTTCTGTGCGCATGCCGGCGCGACCGGGCTGGCGGCGAATCCGGTGCGAACCCGCATCATCGGCCCGAACTGTCCCGGGGTGATCAGCCCCGGCGCCTCCAATGCGGGCATCATCCCGGCCGACATCACCGGCCCGGGCAAGATCGGGCTGGTGTCCAAATCCGGCACCCTGACCTACCAGATGATGTTCGAGCTGCGCGATATCGGTTTCTCCACCTGCGTGGGCATCGGTGGTGACCCGGTGATCGGCGCCACCCACATCGACGCCCTGCAGGCCTTTGAGGACGACCCCGACACCGCGGCGGTGGTGATGATCGGCGAGATCGGCGGGGACGCCGAGGAACGCGCCGCAGACTACATCAAGGCCAACATCACCAAACCGGTGATCGGCTACATCGCCGGCTTCACCGCCCCCGAAGGTAAGACCATGGGCCATGCCGGCGCCATCGTATCCGGCTCGGCCGGCACCGCCGCAGCGAAGAAGGAAGCCCTCGAGTCGGCCGGTGTCCAGGTCGGCAAGACACCCAGCGAAACCGCGGAGCTGACACGCGAGATCATGAAGGGGTAGGTGGCTCTTCAAGTACCGCCAACCCGGCTGACGAGGCCCTCTAACTGCTGCCAACCTTGGCGGCCCTGCCGGCCCGGCGGTGTCGTCCCCCAATCCGGTTACATCAGGGGCGCGTCGGCCAGTTGATCGTCCCGAATGTTCCACGCGGCTGCGAGGGTGGCGACCGTGAGCCTGCTGCTGGCGCCGGTGCCCGGTACTTCCGCGGCTGGCGGCCACCGTCCCGGCCCGACCTCAGTGGGCTGGGGCGCGGTGGTGGGCATCGCCTGCATGCCAGCCTTGGTCGGCTACCTCGCCATCGTCGCGCTGCTCGCCCTGCTTGGGGCCGCCAGTGGGGCCGCCGGTGGGGCGGAGGGTCCGCTGGCCGCGGTGGCTCGGGCCGGCGCGGTGGGCTGGCTCGTCGCACACCAGGTACCGCTGACCATCGATGGGGCCCCGCTCGGTGTCCTGCCGCTGCTGCCCACCCTGCTGCTCGGCGCGCTGGTGGCCCGCGGCGCGGCCCGGGTCGCGAGCCGTTGCGGGATCCACACACCCGCCGACGCGGGGTGGGTGGCCGGGGCGATCGCCGGCACCCACGGCGTCCTGGGTGTGGTCCTGGCGCTGGTGGCGACGCCGGTGACGGTCACCGCGGATCCCGTGCACGCCGCCCTCGGGTGTGCACTGGTCGCCGGCGTCGCGGCGGGTCTGGGCCTGGCCCGGCCCTGCGGGTTGCTGCCTGCGGCGCTGCGGCGGGCACGTGGCTGGGTACGACCCGGCCTCGTGATAGGCGCGTGGGGCTCGGCGGTCCTGCTCACCGCTGGTCTCACCGTGGTGCTGCTAGGTCTCGTGGGGTCGGCGCCTGAGGCTGTCCAGATGTCGGGATCCGATGCAGGCAGCATTCTCGGGCTGGCTGTGCTGTCGATCGGGTACCTACCCAACGCGGTGATCGCCGGGTTGTCTTGGCTGGCCGGACCGGGCTTCTCAATAGGGGCGTTGTCGGTCAGCCCGGTCACGATGCAGGCCGGGCCAGTGCCGGCGGTGCCGCTGCTCGCGGCGCTACCGCAAGGCCCAGTGCAGCCCTGGTGGGGTGTTGCGCTCGCGGTTCCCCTGCTGGTCGGTGCCGCGGTAGGGCACCGGTGCGCCGCCGCCGCGCCCGACCTGGTCGGGCGGCTGCGGGTGCTCGGGGTGGCCGCCGCCGTGCTTTCCCTGGGCAGCGCAGTGCTCGCCACACTGGCCGGTGGGCAACTCGGCTCAGCGGCCTTCAACCCCGTCGACGTCCCCGCCGGGTCGCTCGCGGTCGCTGTGCTGGGCGCGACGTTGCTGGGCGGCTGCGCTGCCACGCTGCTGTCTACGCATGCTGTGCCGCTGCCGGTGGACGGCGCGGCGGATCAGGTGCCTGCCCAGGCCGGTCTGGCCGACGGGACGGGCGCCGAGGAGGAAACCGAGGCACAACCGGCGGAACCCGACTGCCCGCCTGGGGATGATCCGCCTGACAACCAAGAGCACCAGGTTGCCCACCAGCGCCCGGATTAGCAGTGTCCCGAGGCAGGTAACGCTCCGGTCTGCCGTGCGCAGTGCAGTATCGCGTCGGTACTACGGTCGGCGTCCTCGTCGGTGGTATTCCATCCCGACACGCTGATGCGCATCGCGATTCTCCCGTTCCAGTTGGTGGGTCCGCACCAACAGGTGCCATCGGTTTGGACGGCCGTGATCAGGCGGTTGGTGGCCTCATCGGAGTGGGCGGCGACGAGGACCTGGTTGAGCGCCACCTCGTTGAGGATTTCTAACCCGGCCCGGGCCAGCGCGTCACCGATCCGGCGAGCCTGCCGGCATGCGTTTTCCACAAGATTCGCTATTCCGGTGCGGCCAAGGCAGCGAAGTACCGCCCATATCTCGATTTGGCGTGCGCGCTGTGAGGACTGGGGCGTGTGGTGCATCGCTTCGAAACCGTTGTCCGGGGGGAGGTAGTCGGCGACGGAGGCGAAACTGCGGCGGAGGTGCTCAGCGTCGCGAACGAACACGATTCCGCTGTCGTAGGTGACATTGAGCCACTTGTGTGCATCGGTGGCCCATGAGTCGGCGTCGGTCAGGCCGGTGACGAGGTGTTGGCGGGTGGGATCGGCCAGCGCCCACAGGCCGAAGGCACCGTCGACATGAAGCCACGCGTCATGCTCCCGTGCCCAGGACACAATCTGTGGGAATGCATCGAACGCCCCGGTATTGACCTCCCCCGCCTGGGCGCACACGATGACCGGTCCCTCGATACGGGGGAGCAACTCAGCCCGCATCCGTCCCTGTCCATCAGCAGGGACACGGCGTACTCGATCCCGGCCCAGCCCGATCACACCCAGTGCCTTGAACAAGGTGGAATGGGCCTTGTCGCCGGCCACCACGGTCAATGCCGGTGCTCCCGACAGGCCCTGGCGCTGCACATCCCAACCCAGGCGGGCGAGCTGATGATCCCGTGCGGCGGCCAGCGCCGTGACGTTGGCCATGGTCGCTCCGGTAACGAACGCGGCCTCGCAGGTGCCCGGCAGCCCGAACAACTGCACCAACCAATTCCGGGTGACCTCATGCAGGCGGGCCGCCACCGGACTCATCACCGGCAGAGCGGCGTTTTGATCCCACGCCATGCCAAGCCATCCGGAGGCCAACGCGATCGGTAATGTACCGCCGTTGACGAACCCGAAATACCGCGGGCCGGTCGTGGCCACCGTCGCACCCGAGCCGGCCTCGTCCAATAACGACAGTGTCTCCAGCGGATCCGACGAGTGCTCCGGCAGCGGCTCATCGAAACGATCCAGACCTGCCAGCGCCGCGGGTGTCGACGCCACCGGACGGTGGTCCACACTGTCGACGTATCGACGTGCGCGGCGTGCCGCCTCCGCGAGCAACTCGTCACGTTCAGACCACGCCGAGGAATCGTTCACCACGCCAAACTCACTCGCCGCTTCCGTACGCGCGAGTGATGATCTCCAGGATGTGCCCGTTCGGATCCGTGAAGTACGCGCCGCGGCCCAGCGGCTGCTTTCTTGTCACGGGCCGCGACGACCGTGTGATTCAGCTCGACGGACATGGGCTCTCCAAGGGTGTCATCGTTTAGTTCGTTCCGTACTCATTGTTCGTGTGGGTGATCCGTCCTGCTCCTGGTCCGGTAGGCCATCGGGATCGGAGCGTGTGGACGCACGGCGCAGCAGGGTCGCGGACATGATGGCCAGGCCGAGCACGATTACAGCGCTGAGGCCGGCGTTGAATTGCAGCCCTTGGGTGAACGCCTCACGCGCGGTGTTGAGCAGTTCGACACCACGTTCGCCGGGTAGCTGGTTGGCTGCGGCCACTGCGCCACCCAGAGTTTCCCGGGTGGCGTCGGCCGCTTCGGGTGGGACGCCAGCCGGGACGGTGTCGGCCACCTGGTTGCGGTAGACGGCGGTGCCGATGCTGCCCAGCACCGCGATGCCCAGCGCGATACCGAGCTCGGCACTGGTCTCTGAGATCCCGGACGCGGCACCGGCCCGTTCCGGAGGGGCCGATCCGATGATCAGGTCGGTGGTCAAGGCCGTGACCAGCCCGACCGCGAAAGACGTGATGGCGAATCCGGTCACCAGAACCGGGAGGCCGGCGTTCGCATCGACCTGGGTGACTATCCCAAGGCCGACGACGCCGGTCAGGAGACCGGCGGTGATCACGAAGGCCGGGGGGACGGTTCGGACGAGGACCGGGGCCAGCATCGCGCCGACCAGGCCCCCGATCGCTGCAGGCAAGGTCCACAGCCCTGCCTGCAAGGGCGGCAGTCCCAGTACCAGCTGCAGATGCTGGGCGATGAGGTATTGGATTCCGGTCAGGACGAACAGGGAGAACAGGTGTGTGGTCACTGACGCGCTGAAGGTGCGGTCGCCGAACAGCCGAAGGTCGAGCATGGGGTCGGCAAGCTTGTGTTGCCGGCGGAGGAATAGGCCGCCGATGGTGAGACCGGCCACGGTCGACAGGGCGGGTAGCCATCCCAGGCCGTGCGCGGCGGACTCCTTGAGGCCGTAGACCACTAGCAGGATGGCGGCCAGGGATAGGGCGACGCTGCCCAGGTCGAGCCGGCCCGATTCGGGGTCGCGGTATTCGGGCAGCAGTACCGGTGCCGCCGCGAGCAGCAGCAGCATGACCGGAATGCTCAGCAGGAACACCGAGCCCCACCAGAAGTGCGCCAAGAGTGCTCCGCCCACCAGCGGACCGATCGCGCTACCGGCCAGCAGGCTGGTCATCCACGCCGAGATCGCGACCGTGCGCTGCTGCGCGTCGAGGAACATGTTGCGGATCAACGACAGGGTGGATGGCATCAGGGTCGCCCCGGCGATGCCCAGCAGTGCCCGGGCCGCGATCAGCATCTCGGGGGTCGTGGAGAATGCGGCGAGCCCCGAAGCGACGGCGAAGCCGGTGGCACCGACAAGCAGCAGCCGCCTGCGGCCGATGCGGTCGCCCAGCGTTCCCATCGTCAGCAGGAACCCGGCGATCAGGAACCCGTAGATGTCCACGATCCACAGCAACTGGGAGCTGCTGGGTTGGAGGTCGACGCTCAGCCGCGGCACCGCCAGGTGCAGCACGGTCATGTCGAGACCGATGAGCATGGTGGGCAGGGCCAGCACCGCGAGCCCGGTCCACTCCCGGCGTCCGGCGCTCCGGCCGGCGTCAGACGCGATGTTCGACGACATCAGGCGTCCCTCCATCAGTACGTCAGGCCGCGGTTCATCGTGCGTCAACGACCAGCCACCATATAATATTTCGATTCGGATCAGAACGTAACATAGAGTTGGGCGCGTGACCCTCTCGCCCGCCCCCGCGATCCCGGCCGCCCGTGCCGGCCGTCCGCGGGACTCGTCCATCGACGCTGCGGTGCTCGATGCCACGGACACCGTGCTCGACTCGGGCTACCGCCGGTTCACCCTCGAAGAGGTCGCTCGCCGCGCCGGCACCACCAAACCCGCAATCCGCCGCCGCTGGCCTACCCGCCAGCACCTCGTCCTCGCGGTGCTCGCCCGGCGGCTGGGCGCGGCGCAGGTGCCGGACACCGGTTGCACACTGTGCGACCTCACCGACGGCATCAATGTCTTCGTGGCGGCCTTCCAACGCATGCCCCCAGACGTGCTCGGCCCCCTCCTTGCCGACTGCGCAGGCGAGCCCGAGCTCCGCGCGGACTTCATGGCCATGCTGTTCGAGCCGCCGCGCGCCGCGGTCGCGCATACACTCGACCGCGCCCTTGCTCGGGGTGATTTGCGCGCGGACCTCGACCGCGAGCTCACCCTCGACCTTCTCGGATCATTTATCCACTACCGCACGCTATTCGGCCACGCACCCACCAGCGACGCAGAGATCGAGCGAGCCGTCGAAACCCTCCTGCAAGGAATCGCCACCGACTACCCCGCGCTGCTCGAACACAGCCGCCGTCGAGCCGGCGACCCGCAGACCCACCACCTCCACGATGGATCCGATTCGAGCTCATAGACACAGCTGACGGCCAGTGCATGGGGCAAGTTAGTCTGGGTGCTCGTGATCCGCCCTGCTGCCAGGAGCCTGCTGACCGTGCATCAGCTCCGCCTGCCGGTCCCGACTCGGGTCGCTGTCCTGGTGTCCGGTACCGGGACGCTGTTGCAGGCATTGTTGGACGCTGCCGGCCCGGACTATCCCGCCCTGGTTGTCGTCGTCGGCGCGGACCGACCCGGCGCCGCAGCGCTGCGCCGCGCCGCTGATCGCGGGCTGCCCACCTTCGTCGTCGAACTGGCACGGCATCCCGACCGGGCGTCCTGGGACGCCGCGCTCACCGAGGCGGCCGCCGCGTACCAGCCGGATCTGGTCGTCGCGGCCGGGTTCATGAAGATCCTGGGCCCGGCTTTCCTGGACCGCTTCGCCGGTCGGATCGTCAACACCCACCCCGCGCTGTTGCCCGCATTCCCCGGTCCGCACCCGGTGGCCGACGCGCTGGCGCACGGGGTCCGGGTGACCGGCGCGACCGTGCACCTGGTGGACGCCGGCGTCGATACCGGTCCGATCCTGGCCCAGCGGGCCGTCGAGGTGCTGGTCGGCGACACTGAGGACCGGCTGCACGAACGGATCAAGATCGTGGAGCGGCGGCTGCTGGTGGAGGTTGTCGCTGACCTGGCCCGCCGGGGCTACACCGGCATCGGACGAAAGGTATCGATTGGCGTGACTGCCGAGGACCGCAGGCCGGTGCGCCGGGCGCTGCTGAGCGTGTCGGACAAAAACGGCCTGCTGGAGCTGGCTACCGGTCTGCACGCGGCCGGGGTCGAGATCGTCTCCACCGGCTCGACCGCGGCCAGGATCGCTGACGCGGGTGTTCCGGTCACCCGGATCGAGGAGCTCACCGGCTTCCCGGAGTGCCTGGATGGGCGGGTCAAGACCTTGCATCCCCGGGTGCACGCCGGGCTGCTCGCCGACACCCGCAAGCCCGTGCACCTGACCCAGCTGGCTGCCCTGGACATCGCGCCATTCGACCTGCTGGTGGTCAACCTGTATCCGTTCGAGGCGACCGTCACCGCCGGCGCGACTCCTGATGAGTGCGTCGAGCAGATCGACATCGGCGGCCCGGCGATGGTGCGGGCCGCCGCGAAGAACCACGCCTCGGTGGCCGTGGTGGTGGACCCGGCCGCCTACGTTGACGTGCTGGACGCGGTCCGGGCCGGCGGGTTCACCCTGGCGCAGCGCCGGGCGCTGGCCGTTGCCGCGTTCCGGCACACCGCCGACTACGACATCGCCGTGGCGTCCTGGATGGGGTCATCGGCGCCGGGGGATGATGGGTTCCCGCCCTGGGTGGGCTCCTCCTGGTGGCGCGCTACGGCGTTGCGCTACGGGGAGAACCCGCACCAGCGGGCCGCCCTGTACACCGCGGGTGGCGCCCCCGGGCTCGCCGGTGCGCAGCAGTTGCACGGCAAGGAGATGTCCTACAACAACTACGTCGACGCCGACGCTGCCTGGCGGGCCGCGCACGACCACGCCGCCGCCTGTGTGGCGGTCATCAAGCACGCCAACCCGTGCGGTATCGCGGTGTCGCGCGCCGGGGACGTCGCCGACGCGCACCGCAGGGCGCATGCCTGCGACCCGGTGAGCGCGTTCGGCGCAGTGATCGCGGTGAATCGGGAGGTCACCGCCGAACTGGCGGACCAGATCAGCGAGGTGTTCACCGAAGTGGTGGTGGCACCGTCCTACGCCGAGGGCGCGGTGGACGTGCTGGCCCGCAAGAAGAATGTCCGCCTGCTGGTGGCCGATGCCCCGCAGCGGGGTGGTATCGAGTTCCGGGCGCTGTCGGGTGGGTTGCTGCTGCAGACCCGGGACGCACTCGATGCCCCCGGCGACGATCCGGCGTCCTGGACGCTGACCAATGGTGCGCCGGTGGACGGCCCGACCCTGGCCGACCTGGCCTTCGCCTGGCGAGCCTGCCGCGCCGTGCGCTCCAACGCGATCCTGCTCGCCGCCGGCGAGGCCACCGTCGGCATCGGGATGGGGCAGGTGAACCGGGTGGACGCGGCCCGGCTCGCGGTCAGCCGCGCGGCCGAGCGAGCCCCCGGCGCGGTGGCCGCTTCGGATGCGTTCTTCCCGTTCCCCGACGGGCTGGAAGTGCTCCTCGACGCCGGGGTCCGCGCTGTGGTGCAACCCGGGGGATCGGTCCGTGACGCCGAGGTGATCGCCGCCGCCGAGACTGCCGGCGTGCCCCTCTACCTCACCGGAACCCGCCACTTCGCGCACTGAGTGTTGCTCGTCGCCACATGGATGCTTGTCGCAGTCCGGAGGCCCTCCTGAAGAGCGACATGGATGCTTGTCGCAGTTCTGGGGTACTTGTTGGCGGTTAGAGGATGAGCTCGACTACGGCGCCGGGGTGGAGGCCGGTGTGATGCGCCGCCGAGCTGCCGCGACGGGCCACGGCCAGGTGTCCGGCGGAATCGACCAGCAGGACGAGCTCCCCTTGGCCCACGTCCGCAAATGTCCTGCCCACCAGCACCGGCGCGGCGCCGGTCGGACAATGGAGGGTCGCGGCTGTCCCGGTCCGCAGCCCGACCACGTCCAGCTCTGCTGCCCCGGCGGCCAATGCCACGTTCCCGAAGTGGTCCACGGTCAGCACCTCGGCCCGGATCCGGTCGCCGTCCACCTCGCACACCGGTGCCGGCAAAGCGACCAGCGAGTCCGGGTCGACCGCGGGGCCGAGCGCGTCCGGCGGCACGCCATTGGCCAGGTGCGCGGCGGCCGGCGCGAAGACGTCGCGGCCGTGAAACGTCGCGCTGACCGCCGGCAGGCGGTAGGTGGGTTCGACGAGTTCATAGGCGACGCGAACCCCGCCCAGGATCTGCGCTGCGGGCAGTAGCAGACCGTTGTCCGGGCCGACCAGCACCGCATCGCCGCTGACCAGCGCGATCCCGCGCCGTGCCGTACCGACCCCGGGGTCGACGACCGCGACATGCACCGCCGCTGGCAGCCAGGGCAGCGTGTCGGCGAGCAACACCGAGCCATGACGCACGTCGCCCGGTGCAACCGCGTGCGTCACGTCCAGCACCCGCGCATGCGGGGCGATCCCGGCGATCACGCCGTGGCAGGAAGCCACGAACCCGTCGGCGCAGCCGTAGTCGGTGCACAAGGAAATCCAGTCGAAGCCCGCCACGGCATCGAGTGTGCCGGTCGACGACAACACCGGCGCCGGTGGCTGGTGGAACTGACGCGTTCAGAAGTGGCATGGTTGCCGGGTAGACACCGGAGGCGACCATGAACGCGAACAGCAGCCAAGACGAGACGGCAGGCACCGGGAGCGGTTCCGGCCGATCCGACGGTAACGCGACCCTCGGCGAGAACGTCTTGGCGGCAGCATTTCTGGCTGACGTCGCCGAGCCGGTCCGGGATCAACTGGCCGGCTCGGCGACGTTGCGCGACTTTCTCCGCGGTGCAGGCACGCTCACTGTCCAGGAGCGCCGGCTGCTGGTCGATCAGGCGCTCGTGTTGCTCGAGCAGAACTACGTCCATCTCCCGCTCAAGGTGGCGATGCACGCCGTCAACCCGGTGCAGCGGCTACGTCTGCTGCGCATCCGCCTGGACCGCCAGACCTCCGACCAGCTCGATCCGGAGTGGTTGTTCCACACCGAGATGTCGGAGATCTTCCATTCCGTCCGCGACCTGCACACCAACTACTTGCTGCCCAGTCCCTTCGCGGGCAAGGTCGCCTTCCTGCCGTTCCGAGTGGAGGAGTTCTTCGACGACTCGGGTGGCTCGCATTGCGTCGTGTCCCAGGTGATGCAGGGCTTCTCGGCGCCTGGCCTCGGCCCGGGCGCCGAGGTGACGCACTGGAGTGGGATCCCCGTCGCTCGTGCCATCGACCTCAACGCTGCCCGGTTTGCCGGCAGCAACGCCGCCGCCCGCCATGCCCGCGGCCTGGACTCGCTGACCGTCCGACCTCTGGTCACCCACCTGCCGCCCGACGAAGAGTGGGTCACCGTCAGCTATACCGGCACCGACGGCGTCGAACGCGAGCTGCGCCAGAAATGGCTGATCACCGAGAACCTGCCATCCTTCGTGGGCGACCTCGACGAGGTCAGCACCACCGCCGCTGCCCTGGGACTCGACCTCGATGGCGACGAGGCCACCCGGGCCAGGACGCTGCTGTTCGTACCTCAGGTGGCTGGCCAGACGCAGGCCGCCGAGTCACCGGCGCTCACCGCCGTTGCGGCCGCCGCCGGAGAAGATGTGCCGACCAGCATGCCCGGCGTCTTCCGAGCCCGAAGCGTGGTGACGGCCTCGGGCACCTTCGGTCACATCCGCATCTTCACGTTCAACGTGAACGATCCCGTGGCTTTCGCCGAAGAGTTCGTCCGGCTGATCGGGCTGCTCCCGCAGAACGGGTTGATCCTGGATGTACGCGACAACGGCGGCGGTCACATCTTCGCGAGTGAGTTCACCCTGCAGACCCTCACTCCCCGGCGGATCGTCCCCGAGCCGGTCCAGTTCATCAGCACGCCCCTGAGCGCCCGTATCTGCAGTGCGCACAAGGACAACCCGACCGGCCAGATCGATCTCGGACCGTGGTGTGCCTCGCTGGACCAAGCCGCCGAGACGGGCGCCCCGTTCTCCAGCGCCTTCCCCATCACCCCGGAGGACGGCGCCAACGACATCGGCCAGCAATACCACGGCCCCGTCGTACTCGTCACGAACGCCCGCTGCTACTCGGCGACCGACATCTTCGCGGCCGGATTCCAAGACCACACCATCGGCCCGGTCCTCGGCGTCGATGACAACACCGGCGCCGGCGGAGCCAATGTGTGGACGCACGGGCTGCTCAGTTCCTTACTGCAGGGCGCGCCGGGCGGCTCGGGCTCGCCGTACAAGCCCTTGCCGAAGGGGGCGGGCATGCGGGTGTCCGTCCGGCGCACCCTGCGGGTCGGGCGCTTGGCCGGCACCCCTGTCGAGGACCTCGGCGTCACACCGGACGTGCGCCATCGCATGACCCGCCGGGACGTGCTCGAGGGCAACGTCGACCTGCTCGAGCATGCGGGCCGGCTTTTGGCCGAGCTGCCGGTGCGCAAGCTGGTTGTCGACGTCCACCCGGCTGCCGACGACTCGCTGCGGATTGAGCTCGAGGTCGCCGGCGTAGACCGTGCCGACGTGTATGTTGACGGCCGGCCCCGGGCGTCCGTCGATATCGCTGACGTCGCCGGGGGCAGCGCTTCGGTCACCGTCGGAGACGTGCCGGGCGCACGGTTCCTCCGTGTGGAAGGTTTCTCGGGCGGGGAGCTGGTGGCCAAACGGATCGTGGACTTGCAGGAGAGCCCCGACGTGTCACGGGTGTCCTTTCGGGAGGCGGCGATGAGTTCTGCGGGACAGGCGCCAACCGTCGTCTACATCCACGGGGCCGGAAACAAGCCGCCCAGAGACGACCTGAAGCGAACTTGGGACCAGGACCTGTTTGGCCGGGACATGGGCCAGCGGACCCGGATGGCCCACTACGCGGACTTGCTGCATGCCCAGCCCCAAGCGATCGGATCGGACGCTCTCACACCGGATGAGGCGCTGGCCGCCCTGGCTGCTGCGACTGGCGAACCCGTAGCGACCTTGGGCGAGGGGTCCGCCGGTGCCCGGGCCATGGCCGCCGAGGAAGCGAAGCTGTTCGCCGGGCTGACCTCGCGCGGACAGGAACTGGCGCTGCGGCTGTCGATCGACATGGCGACTCGGGCCGCGAGCCAGCCCCTGACCTTGGACGACAGCGTGACGGGGGTCCTGCCCCTACCGCCATCGGTGCGCCGCCTGCTGCTGCGGCAACTGCTGCAACGGCTCATCCCCGACGCCGACAGCTACGTCTTCACCGACAAGCGCAACGCGATCCAAGACCGGCTCCGGCAAGCCCTGGATGCGGTGGCCGGGCCGGTGGTGGTGGTCAGTCACAGCCTCGGCACGATGATCGCCTACGACGTGTTGAGCGAGCCGCGCTTCGCGGGCCGGGCGGTGCCCCTGCTGGTCACCCTCGGCGCACCGCTGGGCTACACAGAAATCCAAGATGTGATCGCCAGGCCGCTGAGCATCCCGGCGCCGGTCCAGCTGTGGGCGAACTTCGCCGACCCGCTGGACGTGGTCACGCTCGACACCACCCTTGCTGACGACTTCGGTGAAGACCCCAGAATCATCGACACCCAGGTCGACAACCCCTCGCCCAACAACCATGACTCCGGCGGATACCTCCGCGACCCTCAGGTGCGCTTGAGGGTGGCCGCTGCCGTGCCGACCGATGCCGGGCGAGTGGCGGGCGCAGTCGGCTGACTACCGCCGGATCCCGCTGCCCGGTTGCTGACCACCGGCGATATCTGGGTTGACGGTGTCCGACTGCTCGGGTTTACTTAATATCGAACGTATGTTCGATGAGGCTGCCTTCCCCGCAGCGGATCCGGGTGCGGAGGTCGCCGGATGGCGGGTGCGAGCGTCGCGTCGGTGCTGCAGCGGCGGGAGGGTGACCGTCTAGTGCCGGTCGCGCCGGCGTCGACGCTGCCCGCGTCGGTACTGCCCGCGTCGGTACTGAGAGCACGGCTCGACGCTCCGGGCGGCCGGCCGCCGTTCCCGGTGGTCGAGCCGCTCGCGCCGCTGTTGCCCGGCGGGGGGCTGCGCCGAGGTTCGGTGGTTGCGGTGCAGGGCTCGACGGCGTTGCTGCTGGCGCTGCTGGCTGCGGCCAGCGCGCAGGGGGCCTGGGTCGCGGTGGTCGGCGT
>JBOHGH010000063.1:0-24728 GCA_050699975.1 Pseudonocardiaceae bacterium
CCCGCTGCGCCGAAGTCCGGTCACCGAAGCGACCGACCGTGCCACCTCAAAGTGGCTGGTCAGACCTACTGCCTGCGAAGTTTGGAGCGGGCAACTACCACGATAAACGTGCCCAAAACTCTGCTCAAGTGTCAACGTCTCAGCGACCAAGGATCGCTAGGCCGAGGGCAAGGCAGCCCAGCGCGGGCTAGCATGTCGGCGAGCCGGCCGGCCAGCGCGTCCGGGCCGAAGTGATGCCGTGCCAGCGTCCGGTTACGCGCCAGCAGGGCTGGGTCGGGGTCGGTGAACCAGGCGGCGAGCGGCGCTGGATCGTCGACCGGGAACCAGGCGAAGCCCAGTTTCGCCACCTCACGCGCCACCGGGTAGTCGCTGACCGCGAGCGGCCGACCGGCCAGCGCGGACTCGATCAATGGCAGCCCGAAGCCTTCCCACGTCGAGGGCAGTACCACTGCATCCGCGGCGGCGTAGGCATCGGCCACCCGCAGCCCGCGGGGCAGCCCGCGGCGCACCGGGCAGCGAGCGTCGGCGAGCAGTTCAGCGAGTTGCGGGCCGTAGCCCTCCTCGGCGGGCCCGGTCAGCCAGTAGACCGCGTCGACGGCCTGCGCCAGCGCGATACCCGCGGCGACATTCTTGCGCGCGATCGCCCGGGTGGGCTGCAGCAGCAGCCGCTGCTGCGGCGCTACACCTAGCGCGGCCCGACCGGCCTCCCGGTTGCCGCGGCGCGGGGTGCGGGCGTAGCCGTGGTAGATAGCGGTCGCGTCGATGCCACGCCGGGCCAGCTCCGCGGCGCTGTGCTCACTGATCGCGACGTGCTGCCAGCTCGGGTCGTCCGGTGGCCAGCCGCGCAGGTGTTCATAACGTTCCCGCTCCCAGGGCAGGTCGTGGTGGCGTAGCACCGCCCGCCGTCCCCGCAGCACCTGCGCTACAGCCTCAGTCACCGGCGGATTCATCGGCAGCGAGCAGACGTTCTCCACCACGACGAGATCGACACCGCGCAGCGCCGCTTCGACATCCCGGAGGCGGGCAGGGCAGTCGGCGTCGAAGGCGAGCCCGGGTACCAGGCGGTCCGCGGTGCCGGCTCCCGCAACGGTGCGCACTCGGCAGCCGAGCCGGCGCAGCGCCGCGACCCACTGTGCTGCAGCCACCGACACCCCATCGGCCGCGCCGAGCCGGAACGACAGGACGGCGACTGCGGTCACTCGTGAGTGTGGAGCAGTGCTATAACACTGTTTGCCACTCACGAGGTGCGTAGCAGCGCGACGCCCTCAGTCATCTGCCTCTTGGGTGTAGGCGCTGTACTCGGCCGGTGTGAGCAGCCCTGGTGCCGAGGTGGCGTCCGTCATCCGGATCTCGATCAGCCACCCATCTCCGTAAGGGTCATCGTTGAGCTTCTCCGGAGACTCGGAGAGTTCCTCGTTGACCTTGATGACCTCACCGGTGACCGGGGTGTACACCTCGCTCACCGCCTTGACCGACTCCACCGACCCGAACGGCTCGTTCGCCTCGAAGCGGTCGCCGACTTCCGGCAGCTCGACGAAGACGACGTCGCCGAGCTGTCTTTGGGCATGATCGGTGATGCCGACCACGGCCACGTTCTGACGCTGCCGCGCCCATTCGTGGTCCTTGGTGTACTTGAGATCCTCAGGAACTGAGCCCGCCATGAGTGAGACCTCCCCTTCCCGCGCCCGGCGCCACGAGATCGTCTACCGCGTTTCTATCGTCACTGCCCGCCACATACGGGCTTCGCCCCGTCGGGTTCACCCGTTCTTGCAGACAGATTCATCCTCGCTCAGGCAACCGCCGTGACGGAGCTGTGCCGAGATCGCCGCTGCAGCACTTCACCTTCCCCGAGATTATGGAAGTGAGCCGGCCAGCAGCCCAGCGACCATCACGATGATCCGCCCGCGTGCCGCGGCGATCTCCCCGGCGAACGTGCCGTGTACTCGGGCTTGCCGGTAGAGCACGATCCAGCCGTCCCGATGCTCAGTGACGAACTCGAAGAAGGCCAGCAAGCCACAGCGCAACCGCTCGTGCGCAGCGGCGCCGGTAGACACCGCTGCGGTGATCGACTCCATCAGCCGCTGCGACTCCCGGCGGATGCACGCGATGAACAGGTCGTCTTTGCAGCCGAGGTAGGCGTAGATCATCGGCTTGGAGACCTCGGCGACCTCGGCGATATCGTCCATCGAGGCCAGGTGGAAGCCGTAACCTTACTCATGAGTAGATAGGGGAGTGATGATGGCCGACGTCAACAGCATCGATCCGAGGAACCTGTCCACAGCGGAGTTCATGCGGCTGCTCACGCCGGCTACCGGCAACGACATCGGCGCGATGGAACCGCAGGCCTTCGCTCGGCTGATCAAACACGCCTCAGCCGAGCAGCTTGACGCGGTGCTCGGCGACCCGGTGCTGCGCCGCGCGTTGCTGGACCGGATCTTCAGCCGGATGGCCGGTCAGTTCCGCCCGGAGAACGCGCCGGGCAGTGATTCCGCGATCCACTGGCAGCTCACCGGAGGGCCCGAAGGCGACGAGCTATATGAGACTTGGATCACCGGGACTCACGGTCCCGCGATACCGCAGTGCTCGACCAGCAAGGAGCCATCGCACGATCCACGCGTCACCCTGACGCTGTCCGGCGAGCAGTTCCTCAAGCTGGTCTCCGGCAACAGTTCCCCCACGATGATGTTCGTCACGGGGAAGGTGAAGCTGGACGGCGACATCGGCTTCGCTGCCCGGCTGACCAAGATTTTCGACATGCCCTCGGAGTGAGCCGAGGCGCTCATCTCCGGTCACGCCTTTATCGGCGCGCGCTGGTTGCCGTGGAACGGACATTGGTGCGGGTCAGCCGAACGTTCCCGTAGACGGGCATGATGCCATCTCCGGGCCGACGTCAGCTTGCGGCGTAAGGTTCGCAACGCCGGGATCTGGGTCGCCAGGTGAAGGTGGTAGCGCCACAATGGTTGGGAACGGTAGCGCTCCGACAGTGCGTAGGCGAAGTGCACGCTGTCCCGGCCGATGTAGTCGTCCACGTGCTCGAGCCACTGCATGCTGCGCGCCGCGTTGCGTTGTATCGGGATCACTTCGGCGCGCCGCTGTTCCTCATAGGCCCGCAGCGCAGAGCGGAGGTCTTCGTGCTCATCCAACTTCACAGCGAGCGCGATCGCATCCCCGATCGCCAGCTTGGTACCCGAGCCGATCGAAAAATGCGTGGTGTGCGCAGCGTCACCCACGAGCACGACGTTGTCGTGGTACCAGGTGCCGTTGCTGATCAGTCTGAAGTTATGCCAGGGAAGTTTGTCGGTACTGCGCATCTGGTTGATCAATGAATGGCCGCAAAGGTGACGCTTGAAGATCTGCTCCAGCAACCTCATGCTCTGGTCCGCCCCGAGTTCGTGGAAGCCGAGCCCCTTCCAGGTCTCGGGCGAGCACTCGACGATACAGGTGCTCCGCTCGGCGTCAAGATAGTAGGCATGCAGCCATATCCAGCCGGCAGATGTCTTCTCGAATGCGTACCTGAAGGCGTTGAATACCCGGTATGTGCCAAGCCAGAGATACTTGTTCCGTCCCATCAGAACATTCGTCTGGTAGTGGTTCGCAAAGAGCTGGCGCTCTCGACTGTTGAGACCACCGGAAGCGACGATCAAGTCTGCTTCGGTGAGCTCGGACAGATCTTTGACCTCGCGTTGGAATTGAATATCTACGCCGAGATCCATGGCCCGTTCGGCCAGGATATCGAGCAGTTGCTTGCGGCCCGTGCTTAGGCCATATCCGCCAAGGTACGCCGTCCGCTTTCCCCCGACGTGAACTTCGACCCCGTCCCAAACTCCAGAAACGGCCTGTATCTCCCGGGCGCTCACCGGGTCATTGCGGTAGAGGCTGTCAAGGACATCGTCCCAGTATCCGACGCCCCAGCCGTAGGTGACTCCAGCGGGATTGCGTTCGATGACGGTGATATCGTGGTTCCTCTGGCGCAACTTTGCTGAGATGGCGAAGTACAGACCTGCGGGGCCACCGCCGACACAGATAATATTCATTTTTCTGTTCACTCGCCCCCCCTTCTCACTCCGGAGTCGACGTCGAGCGACTGCGTGGTTGCAGTGGTTGTAGCGCGCGGGGCCCTCGTTCTGCATGGGGACTTGCCGACATTCGGATGTCAGGCAGCTTCATGCGTCGACGGGCTCGAAGCCCGTTCCTCGACGCACTGATAAATCGCCGCAATCTGCGCAGCAGGGTGATCTGAGTGGCAAGATGAAGCTGGTAACGCCACAGCGGGTAATTCCCGCGGCGCTTCCACAGTGAATAAGCGAACCGGGTGATCGGCTGGTGGATGTAGCTCCGCACATTCTCGAACCACTCGGTGCTGCTCACCGCCGCGCTCTGCAAACCCGCTATCCCCGCGCGGCGCTTCTCCGCATAGTCCTTGAGTGCCGCTTGGAGGTCATCGTGGGAGTGCAGGCTATCGGCGAGCCCGATCGCATCCTGCATCGCAAGCGTGGTGCCCGACCCGATCGAGAAATGTGTCGTGTGCGCCGCGTCGCCCATGAGGACGACGTTGTCGTGATACCAGACCGTGTTGGTGATGCGCGTGAAGTTCAGCCATGGAGTCTTGCCGAGATCGCGCTGGTGGTTTATGAGCGGGGGGTTCATGAGCGAGTGGCCGTCGAGGTGGTGCGCGAAGATGTCTTCCAGCAGCTCGAGACTCTCATCGGGCCCGAGTTCGTCGAAACGGAGTCCCTTCCAGGTCTCCGGCGAACACTCGACGATGAAGGTCGTCGTGTCGGCATTGAAAGGGTACGAGTAGAACCAGATCCAGCCGGCAGCAGTTTCTTCGAATGCGAACATGAAGGAGTCGAAGACCCGGCGGGTGCCAAGCCAGATGTACTTGTTCCGACCCACGTCGGCGCCGGTCTGGAAGTGGTCGCCGTGCAGCTTGCGTACCCGGCTGTTCGCGCCGTCGCAGGCGATGATCAAGTCGGCGTCGGCGAACTCGGACAGATCGTTGACCTCCCGCTGGAACTGGATATCGACACCGAGAGCCAACGCTCGCTTGACGAGAATGTCGAGGAGATGCTTGCGACCGATGGCGAATCCGTACCCGCCGAGGTGGGCCCGCTGCATGCTCCGGACGTGTACTTCCTGGTTTCCCCAGGATGCGGGGCTGTCGAATATCGCGCGGGCGCTCTCCGGATCGTTGCGGTAGAGGCCGTCCAGTAGCTCGTTGGAAAATGTGACACCCCAGCCGTAGGTGACCCCGGCCGGGTTGCGTTCGATGACGGTGATATCGTGATCTTGGTTACGCAACTTCGCGGAGATGGCGAAATACAGACCGGCAGGTCCGCCGCCGACACACACGATTTTCATTCCTTCTCCTCCCCCTCCCTGACGGCGAGCGACTGCCCTTATCGATCAAGCTGGGGCCTAGCGCGAGGACACCGCGGTGCCACGCCATCGGGACCCGCGGCGGAGCAGGCTTTGCACGTCGCTGAACAAACGGCGGCCGGCAGCGGAACGCCACGCCAGATCATAGGCGGTCCGCAGCGCCACCGGCCTGATCATCTCGACCGGAGTGGGGTAGCGGAATGCCGTGCCCCCAAAAGTCACCTTGGGCTGGTCGGCGGTCGGCAACGTGTCGGCGCTGCGACCGTCGCCGTCCAGCAGCGCATCCAGGGTCTCCGGACGCAGCCCGCCGAAGTCGAACCAGCGGTACCCCCGCCCCTTGGCCCACTTGATCATCTCCCACCGGATGGCGGCCGGCACGGACAGCCGCATCGCCTCGCCGGACCGATCGAACCCGGACAGCCGGCCCCGGACCATGTCCCCACATCCGGTCATCAGGTCGGCAGCGACCGGTGCACCGTTCACCTCGCCGACGAACAGCACGGCGTGCCCAGTGGCGGCGAGCTCCCGGTACAGCGCCGTCATGTAATCGACCGGCAAGGGCGTGTAACCCTGGTGCTGCGCTGACGAGGCCATCAGCTCGGCGAGCAAGGGGACGTCCCGCTCGTCCCCGGCCCGGATCGCAACACCGCGCGACTCCCACCGGTTGGTCCACGACTTGAGTCGTTTACCGAACCTGCTCCGGATGTCCGCCAGGTCGGCCGTCAGGTCGATCCGGATCGAGCCCTCGGGCGCGATGCCGGCCGACGAGGGACGGAACCCGCGCCGGAGCAACTCATCGCTGGTGTCCTGGGCACCCTCTGGCGGTTGGACGAACAGGATCCGCAACCGTCGCCGGCCCAACACCGCCAGCGCGTCGACCAGCGCGCGCCGGACGTCATCTGCAGCCGCGACGTCAGGCGCCACGAGTGGGCCGTAGGGGAGGTAGCCCACGCCGCCCAGCACGGGCACCTGGCGGGTCAAGATCTGCGCCCCACCGACGAGCTCGGCGCCGCGGTAGGCCAGCAGGTACAGCGGACTGAAGCCAACCCGGCCACGCAACCCCGCCCAGACGGAGAGCTGGGTGACGTCCGTGCCAGGTGTCCGGTCCACCAGCAGGTCCCACGCCAGCAGTACCTCGGGGCCAGGATCCTCGCGTGCTAGGACCTCGACGCCCCCGCCGGGACTGACGTCCAGGGCCGTCCACCTCCCGCCTTGATGCCGTGATAACACGGCGGCGCCCCCTCCCACAATCATGCCCAACCCGGCCCACCATCCGAGTCCTCTCATGACCACCCCCGGTCACAACCACGAGCACACGTCGCGACGTCAGATCCGACCGATCACTCTCAGTTGTCTTGTCGTCAACGTACGGCTGGCCGTTACGTTGACCCTCCGATCAGGTGAGCACTCCCTTCGGTCGATGCTGACAGGACTTTGACGGACGGTAACTGAGCTTGGGTGAGCGGGAAGTAGCTGCAGCTCGGCGCGGGTTGTGCCAACGTGGACAGGTGGTGCACGAGGCGACGGTCCGCGGCGACGGTGACGGTTGGGTGCACTGCTGCGACGGGCAGCATCGGTGGGGACGCTTCGGCGCGGCCGGACTGCTGCTGCGGGCCCCTGACGCCCGCGGCGAGCCGCTGGTGCTGATGCAGCACCGAGCCCCGTGGACCCACTATGGGGACCTCTGGGGGCTGCCGGGTGGAGCCCGGCACAGCGACGAGACGCCGGTCCGTACCGCGCTGCGGGAAGCGGCCGAGGAGGCCGCGGTGGACGCCGGTCGAGTACGGGTCCGCGGCAAGCTGGTGGAACACCCGGGCGGGGATGCCTGGTCCTTCACCACCGTGGTCGCCGACGCCACCGAGCCGCTCCCGGTTGCGCCCAACCACGAGAGCACCGAACTGGCCTGGGTCCCCGAGCCCGAGGTCACCGCGCTGGACCTGCATCCCGCCTTCGCTGCCAACTGGTCGGCGTTGCAGGTGGTCAAGACCGGTCTTGTGGTGGATGCGGCCAACGTCGTCGGCTCCCGTCCCGACGGCTGGTGGCGCGATCGTGCCGGTGCCGCCGAGCGCCTGCTGCGCGCTGTCGCCGCCGCGGGGCCGGGCGTTCTCGCCCTCCCGCAAGGTGGCTTCGGGTGGGTGACCCGCCCGGTGCTGGTGCTGGAGGGGGTGGCTTCGCGGGCGCCCGACGTCGCCGGCATCGAGGTGGTCCGAGCTCCGGGAGCCGGCGACGACACCATCGTCGGCGAGGCCCGCCGCGCAGGTTCCTGCCTAGTGGTCACCGCCGACCGCGGCTTGCGCGCCCGCCTCCCACCCCACGCGCACCCCATCTCTCCCACCACCCTCCTCTCCTGGCTCTTACCGCATTCAGCGGGCTCAGCGGGGTAAAAGAGGTTCGAATAACCCCGCTGAGCCCGCTGAATGCGAAAAAAAGGGGGTCAGTAGGTGATCGCTAGGGCGGGGTTGGTGAGGAGGGCGCCTATGTTGGCGAGGAATTGGGAGGCCCCTTGGCCGTCGACCACGCGGTGGTCGACCGATAGCGCGAGCTGGCAGACCTTGCGGGGCACCACGGCACCGTTCACCACCCATGGCATCTCTCGGATCGCGCCGAGGGCCAGGATGGCCGACTCGCCTGGGTTCAGGATCGGAGTACCAGCGTCCACCCCGAAGACCCCGATGTTGGTGATGGTGATCGTGCCGCCGAGCATGTCACCCGGAGGTGTGCGTCCCTCCCGCGCGGACCTCACCAACTCGTCCAGCGCAACGGCGAGTTCGCGCAGCGACATCCGGTCGGCGTCACGGACCTTGGGCACCACCAGCCCGCGCGGGGTGGCGGCGGCGATCCCGAGGTGCACGGAGTCGAAGTAGATGATCTCGCCGGCCGCCTCGTCCCAGCTGGCGTTGGCCTCCGGGGTTCGCCGCGCCGCGAGGCACATCGCCCGGGCGGCGAACGCCAGCGGGGTCAGCTTCACGTCCCGGAACTCCGGCGCCGCCTTGAGCTGGGTTCGCAGCTCCATCATCGGCGTGACGTCGACGGTGAGGAACACCGTGACGTGCGGCGCGGTGAAGGCCGACGACACCACCGCCGCGGCGGTGGCCTTGCGCACCCCGCGGACCGGCTCCCGGCGCTGCCGGCCAGTAGCGGACCCGGCGGCGCTGCCGTTGCCCGCACGCGCCGCGGCGTGCTGCACGTCCTCCCGGGTGATCACCCCGCCGGTTCCTGAGCCGAGAACTGCCTGCAGGTCGATGCCGAGCTCCCTGGCCAGCTTGCGTACCGGCGGCTTGGCCAGCGGGACCGGTCCCCGTGCGGTAGCGGCGGCAGCCGGTGCAGCCCCAGCCGGTGCAACGCCCGCCTCCTTGCGGCGCCTGCGGGTCACGGCACCCGCCTGCGGGCCGTAACCGACCAGGTTCGCAATCCGCCCACCGGGGCCTTCCTCGCCGATCTTTCCGCCCGGAGGGGTCTCCGGTGCTGCCGCGCCGGGACCGACGTCGATCGCGATGAGTGGGCTACCCACCTGCACGGTCGCCCCGGGTTGGGCGCACAGCTCGCTGACCACTCCGGCGTAGGGGCTGGGCAGCTCAACGGCCGCCTTGGCCGTCTCGATCTCGACGATGATCTGATTGACGGTGACGGTGTCCCCGGGCGCGACGTGCCAGGTCAGGATCTCCGCCTCGGTGAGTCCCTCGCCGGCGTCGGGGAGCAGGAAATGCTGGATGCGGGTCATCTGCTCAGTACCTCAGAAGGCCAGCACGCGGTCGACGGCGTCGAGTACCCGATCCAGGTCTGGCAGGTAGTCCTCCTCGCACTTCGCGGGCGGGTACGGGGTGTCGTACCCGGTCACCCGAAGCACCGGCGCCTCCAGCGAGTAGAAGCACTCCTGGGACACCCGGGCGGCCACTTCGGCGGTCAGGGATGCCTCGCCGGGCGCCTCGGACACGCAGATCAACCGACCGGTGCGCCGTACCGAGTCGAACACCGGCGCGAGGTCCAGCGGGGACAACGTGCGCAGGTCGATCACCTCGAGCTGGTGGCCGTCGTCGTGCTCGGCGGCGGCCGCGGCGTCCAGCACGGTGCGCACCATCGGCCCGTAGGCAACTACCGTCACCGTCGTACCTGCGCGCAACACCTGTGAGGTGAACAGCGGCGGCGGCGCCGCCGTGAGATCCACCGCCGCCTTGTCCCAGTAGCGCCGCTTGGGCTCAAAGAAGATCACCGGGTCGTCGCAGGCGATCGCCTGCTGGATCATCCAGTAGGCGTCGCCCGGGTTGGCGCAGGCGACGACCTTGAGTCCCGGGGTGTGAGCGAAGTAGGACTCCGGGGACTCCGAATGATGTTCGACGGCGCCGATACCGCCGCCGTGCGGGATGCGCACCACCACCGGCATCCGCAGTTTGCCCTGGGAGCGGTAGTGCAGCTTGGCGAGCTGGGAGACGATCTGGTCGAAGGCGGGGAAGACGAACCCGTCGAACTGGATCTCACAGACCGGGCGGTAGCCGCGCAGCGCGAGCCCGACGGCGGTGCCGATGATCCCGGACTCGCCCAGGGGGGTGTCCAATACCCGCGGCTCGCCGAAGTCCTTCTGCAGGCCGTCGGTGATCCGGAACACCCCGCCCAGCTTGCCGACGTCCTCCCCGATCACGATGACCTTGGGGTCGGCCTCCATCGCGGCCCGCAGTCCTTGGTTGAGACCCTTGGCCAGGGTGATCGTCTGAGTCACCGCGGGGGCGCGCTCATGAGCCGGAATCATGAGGCTCATCGGGGATCACCCCCTGTCGTTGAGGGGGCAGCGTCGGCGAACGACGCGTGGTAGGCCAGGAACTCCTCGCGCTGGGCCTCCAGATACGGCGACGGTTCGGCGTAGACCTTGGAGAAGATCCGCTCCGGGCCGGGCGCGGGCATCGACGTGCAGTAGTCGCGCAGCCGGGCGGCCAACTCGTCGGACTCGGCGGCCATCCGCTGGAAGAACTCCGGCTCGGCCAGCCCCTCCCGCACCAGGTGCACCCGAACCCGCTCAATGGGGTCCTTGAGCTTCCATTCCTCTAGTTCGGTGGCGAGCCGGTAGCGGGTCGGGTCGTCGGACGTGGTGTGTGCGCCCATCCGGTACGTGCACGCCTCGATCAGCACCGGACCGTTGCCGGTGCGGCATTCCCGCAGCGCCCAGCGGGTGACGGCCAGGGTGGCCAGCACGTCGTTGCCATCCACCCTGATCCCGGGGAAGCCGTAGCCCAGCGAACGGCGATACAGCGGCACCCGGGTCTGACGATCCAGCCCTGCCGAGATCGCCCACTGGTTGTTCTGGCAGAAGAACACCACCGGTGCGTCGTAGACCGCGGCCCAGACGAAGGCCTCATGCACGTCGCCTTGGGAGGTGGCACCGTCACCGAAGAAAGCGATCGTGGCCTCACCGGTCTCCGCGTCGCCGATCTTGCCGTCCAGTCGCTGGCCCATCGCGTAGCCGGTGGCGTGCAGGCACTGATTGGCGATCACGATGGTGTAGAGCTGGAACCCCGTGCTGATCGGATCCCAGGAACCCTGGTCGATGCCGCGGAAGATGCCGAAGACCTCGGTGGGATCCACCCCGCGGCACCAGGCGACACCGTGCTCGCGGTAGGACGGGAAGCCCATGTCCTGGGGGGCCATCGCGCGGCCGGCGCCGATCTGCGCGGCCTCCTGACCCAGCAGCGGGGCCCATAAACCAAGCTGACCCTGCCGCTGCAGGGCATCGGCCTCCCGATCCGCCCGGCGGACGAGTACCATGTCCCGATACAGCGACTGGATCTCGGCCGGGGAGATCTGCAGGTCAAAACGCGGATGCGAGACTCGCTGGCCCTCGGGGGTGAGCAGCTGGACCAGGTCCGCACCCTCGCTGGTGGCCCGCAGCCCGGCGATCACCTGCTGCGGGGATTGCGGACCATCGACGTCCATGACATCTCCTTGTTGTTGCGCCTCGCTCCACTCGTGATGGCCACGCGACGCCGCCGCCGCGCAGCGTGGCTCCGGGGTGTGGGTCGCGCTGCTAGGAGTCGACGCTAACAAATCACTCCATGCGCAATCCTCGCACGGTTGACGGCGGACGGAGCGGTTTCGTCACACCGTACGGGCCTGGCGGCGGTCCGGCGCACCGTCATGGGGTCGCTTCGCCGGCGCAGGACTGGCGCCCGCGGTAGTTCGAGTGACGGGCCTGGTGGCGCCGAACAGGCTGTCCAGCACCTCCTTCGCCCGGTAGAGGTCGGCGTTGATCTCGTCGTGCAACCGGGACATCTGATGCAGCTCATGCGCGCTGGCCCGCTCCCGCTGCTGGGCGTTCTCCGTCGCGGTGGTGACCAGCCGGTTCGCCTCGGCCCGGGCTTGCGCCACGAGCTGTGCAGCCTCGGCGCGGGCTGCCTTGCACACCTCGTCTGCTTCCTGCGCGGCTGTTTTGAACAGGTCGTCGGCCTCCTGCGCGACCGCCTTACGGATCTGTTCAGCCTCGTCCTGCGCCTGCGTCCGAACCCGCACGGATTCGCGTTGCAGCTCCTGGCGAGCA
Organism: Pseudonocardiaceae bacterium; assembly: GCA_050699975.1. Lineage (GTDB taxonomy): Bacteria > Actinomycetota > Actinomycetes > Mycobacteriales > Pseudonocardiaceae. The sequence goes on from JBOHGH010000063.1 coordinate 11,903, forward strand.
TTCTCGAGTGCAGCGCAACGCCGCTGCAGGGCACTGTCCTGCTCGGTGGCCCGCCGGTTGGCCTCGGCTCGCCAGGCTGCGGCCTCCTGCTCGGCCCGCTGGCGCTGGCCGGCGACCTCCGCCCGGGCCTGCTCAACCAGCGCAGTAGCCTCCGCGTCAGCCTGGCTGCGAACCTCCTGCGCCTGCTCCTGCGCCAGCATGAGAATTTTCTCGACCCGCGCACCGAAATTGGACTCCGGTTGCGAGTCGCCACCGGATCGGGAGCGGTTCGCCTCGTCTTCGAGGATCGCGACCCGCTCAGCAGCCTCCTGAAGCGCGTTTCTCGTGGCGGCCAACTCGGCACCGAGAGTGCGTAACCGTTCGTCGACCTGCCGTTTGTCGTAACCCCGCAGCACGACGTCAAATGCGACGTCCTTCAGGTTCCTGCGATCCACGTGATCCACTGATGCCTCCCCGACGAGCAGCAGGTAGGCATTTTTGCACCTGATCGGCCCAACGCCGACCACCCGCCCCCCGGTTTCGCCAGAATGACCCGCAACTCTGCGGCCTCGGCCCGGCTATCCTCGCCGCAGCGCCCGCGAGGGGACCGACCCGCAGGAGGCGAAACGGTGAGCTACCAGGGCCCGCCCCGGCGGGACCGTTCCGGGCGGCCACCTCGGCCACCCGGCGACTACATGCCTCCGCAAAACACCCGGCGCGGACCGCTTCCGCCGACCCAAGTGATCCGGCCAAACCAGCACTGGCCCGCGCCGCATCGTCCCCCACCGCGTCGCCCCGCGCCACCACCACGGCCAGCCCCACCTCGCCGGCGCCGGCGCCCAGGTCGCATGCTGGGTGTGATCCTCGGGTTGCTGCTGCTGGTGGTCATCGGCGTCGCCGGGTACGTCGATCAGTCATTGCAGCGGGTGGACGCATTGGCCGACTACCCGGGACGGATCGCTGACACCTCAGGCACCAATTGGCTGATCGTCGGATCGGACAGCCGGGCCGGGCTGACCCCCGACCAGATCGCCCAGTTGACTACCGGCGACGAGGCGGCGACCGGCGGCCAGCGCACCGACACCATCATGTTGATGCATATTCCCGCGCTGATCAGCGGCGGGTCGCCGACGCTTGTCAGCCTCCCCCGGGATTCCTCGGTTCCGGTCCCCGGCCAAGGCCGCCTCAAGCTCAACTCCACCTTCGCACTCGGCGGGCCCACCCTGCTGGTGCAGACCGTGGAGACGGTCACCGGCGTGCATGTGGATCACTATGCCGAGATCGGGTTCGGTGGCTTCGCCCGCCTCGTCGACGATGTCGGCGGCGTCCAGCTGTGCCCCACCGAGGCGATCTCTGACCCGCTGGCCGGGCTGGACATCTCGGCTGGCTGCCAGGTACTCGACGGGCCGCAGGCGCTCGGTTACGTGCGGACCCGGAACACGCCGCGTGCTGACTTGGATCGGGTAGTGCGCCAGCGGGAGTTTCTCGGCGCGCTGATCGCCCGGGCGAGCAGCCCGGCAGTGCTGCTCAACCCGTTGCGCTCCGGCGCACTCGCGGCCGACGCCCCCGACACGATCACCGTTGACAACGGTGGCCATGTGTGGAACCTGGCCAGGCTCGGTTGGGCGATGCGCGCACTGTCCGGCGGCGACGCGGTGACCACCACGGTGCCCATCGCCGGCTTCGGCGCGATGAGCGATGGCTCCTCCGGCGTGCTGTGGGACCGCGAGCGAGCCGGGCAGCTGTTCGACGCGCTGGCCCAGGACCGGCCAGTGCCGCGCTAGCAGTCACGGCTTGCGGCCGACACCGCCGTAGAAGGTCGTGTTCATCTCGGCGTTGTCGGAGATGTCACCCGGTCCCGAGGGCCGCCAGAAAGCGCTACCAACCAGTCCGGGTTCGACCAGCTCGAACCCGGCGAACAAGCGCAGCACCTCCTCGTAGCTGCGGAAGTACGCCGGTTCTAAGATGTTCCGGTATAGCTGAAGTACCTCGGTCAGCCCAGCGAGGTTGCTGCCGGTCATTCCATGGGACAGTGCCAGGTAGCTGCCGGGCGGGAGCCTGTCCCGGTATCGAGCCAGAATGCCCACCGGGTCCCAGGAATCCGGGATGAAGTGCAGCACCCACAGCATCAGCAGGCCGATCGGCTGATCGAAATCCAACACGCGCGTGGTCTGCGGGTGGTCGAGGACGTCCTCGACGTCGCGCAGGTTCGCCTGGATCACCGCGGCCCGGTCGTTGCCCGCAAGCAGCAGTTCGCTGTGCGCGACCGCGACCGATTCCTTGTCCACGTACACGATCCGGCACGCGGGATCGGCTCGCTGGGCGATCTCGTGCACATTGCCGACAGTCGGGATGCCAGAGCCGATGTCGAGGAACTGGCGGATTCCGGAGTCGACCATGAAGAGTACGGCTCTGCGCAGAAAGGACCGCTGGATCCGGCAGCTGTCCCGGGCCGATGGCACGACCTGAAGGATCTTTTTCGCCATTTCGCGATCGGCGGCGAAGTTGTGGGAGCCATCCAGCTGGTAGTCGTACACGCGAGCCGCATTGGGCAGGATCTTGTTAGTGCCAGCCGGCACCCAATCCGGGTTCTCGATCATCGTGCTCCTCGCATCACGAACCAGCTTAGGCGATCACGGGGATCGTCGGCCATCGCCCCGACCTCGGGTCGGTCACGGCTTGCGGCCGACCCCCCCGTAGGAGACCGTGTTCATCTCGGGGTTGTCGGAGAGGTCGCCCGGTCCCGAGGGCCGCCAGAAAGCGCTGCCAACCAGTCCGGGTTCGACCAGCTCGAACCCGGCGAACAAGCGCAGCACCTCCTCGCGGCTGCGGAAGTACACCGGGTCCGGGGTGTTCCGGTATAGCTGAACTGTCTCGGTCTGCCCAGTGGGGTTGCCGTCGGTCGTGACATGGGAGAGTGCCAGGTAGCTGCCGGGTGCGAGCCTGTGCCGGTATCGAGCCAGAATGCCCACGGGGTCCCAGGAATCCGGGATGAAGTGCAGCAGCCACAGCATCAGCAGGCCGATCGGCTGATCGAAATCCAACACGCGCGTGGTCTGCGGGTGGTCGAGGATGTCCTCGACGTCGCGCAGGTTCGCCTGGATCACCGCGGCCCGGTCGTTGCCCGCAAGCAGCAGTTCGCTGTGCGCGACCGCGACCGGTTCCTTGTCCACGTACACGATCCGGCACGCGGGATCGGCTCGCTGGGCGATCTCGTGCACATTGCCGACAGTCGGGATGCCAGAGCCGATGTCCAGGAATTGGCGGATTCCGGAGTCGACCATGAAGAGAACGACTCTGCGCAGGAAGGCCCGGTTGATCCGGGCGCCGTCCCGGGCCGCTGGCACGACCCGTTGGACCTTGTTCGCCAGTTCGCGATCGGCCGCGAAGTTGTGGGCGCCATCCAGCCAGTAGTCGTACACTCGAGCCGCATTGGGCACGGTCGTGTCGATGCCGTGTGGCACCCAGTCCGGCTTCCCGGCCATCGGCTCCTCGCCATCCTCAGTCGGCACGAGGGCAGCGTAGGCGATCACAGGGATCGCTGGCGAGCTCTTCAGTTGCCGTCGGGTCGCGTCTCCGCGCTCACGATGCCGGGGACAGTGCGCGGAATATCACCGACATACCGCTGGATTCCGTCGTTGGGCTCGCCCTCGCAGCCGAGCGGGTTGCAGCCCTCCGGAGCCCCGGGACCGACCGAGAGATAGGTGCCGGCCGGCGCGTCCAGGGGGTGCAGGAAGTGGGTGGCGTCGAAGCCGACCTCCGGGGCGCGGTCGTACGGCCCGGAATTCGCGATGGTGGCGCGCACCTCGTCTGGCATGTCTGTCACGGCAGCCATCAGCAGGCGGAAGAACTCGTGGGTGCCCGCCGCGCCAGGGCGACCCGGGACAACACTCTCGACGTCCCCGCGCAGCGCGGACGGCAGCAGGTCCAGCTCCTGCTCGCCGCTACGGGTGACCACCAGGTCCAGGCTCGGGATCACGAAGGTGCGGATCCCGATCCCGTCGGTGAAGATCATGTCCGCCGGTGCACTGGCGACCCAGGGCACGCCGCCGGGATCACGGCGGGTGGGGACGGACACGTCCACCTGGGTCTGGCCCGGCTTGCAGCTGTTGAGGAACGTGAGGAACCCGTAGCTGCAGTTGGTCTTCGCCGCGGTCCGGAACTCGCGCAGGTACCTCTCGGAGATGACGCGCTTGTTGTCGTAGACGCCGCCGGTGAGGATCAGCTCCCCCAGCCGGCCGGACTCCAGCGGCCGCAGGAACAGCTGGGAGTAGCCGGTGGTGGTGCCCGACCGATCCCGTTGCCAGAAGTAGGCGCTGGTCGGGATACCGAGCTGGTCGAACAGCTCGCGCTGGGCGTAGTCCTGGAAGTCCAGACCCGGTTCGCGCTCCCAGATCGCGTGCTGCACCACAAAGATGATCACCGAGACAGCGGTCTGGTCGTACTCGAAGTACGTACCGGGATCGTGGACGATGGGCATCGTGAAGAACTCACGGGCCCGGGACTGGTCGGCGAAGACGTTCAACCCACGCACCTGGTTGACTTCGACACCGGACGACGCCTGCAGCAGGTTGCGCAGCGTCACCGCGCGGTGGGCCGCATCCCCGAGATTGGCGGGCAGGTAGATGCCGATCGGCGCATCGATGTCGACTAGGCCCTGATCCTGGGCGATTCCCGTGATCAACGCGGTGATCGTCTTCGTCTGACCCCAGTTATCCGCGGGCACCCGGTCGAACAGCGGATCGCGAAGGCCCTCACCGAGCAGGCAGCCATGCCGGAACACCTTCATGGTCAGCGGGTTGGAGAGGTTGGCGTAGTCCAGCGCCGCCTGGAGCTTCGCCGGGTCAAGACGGGCGGCGGCGGGATCGGCCTTCTCGTACTCCCCTGTGCGGGTCATCGCACAGGGGAACCCTCCGGCCCGAGGCGAGTCCGCGTCCGGCGTTCCCGCGCGCACCGACTGCCCAGCCAAGACGAAAGTGGCGGTCAGCATGACCAGAACCAGGCCGATCTTGGCGAACCGAGCGCCGAGCGCCCCCAGCCGTGACAACTCCGAACCTCCCACGACATCCACCGAGCGCGTCCCCTAGAGGAAAACGAGGCGACAGATGGCTGATGACGCCTGTTCGTGGCGGTCACTCGAACGTGTCGTATGCGGATTGCCGCACGGTCCGGTACGTAGGCCAAGCATGGAACGTCCCGGCAGGGGTCAACAATGATCGATGAAGTGTGAATGCCCGACCGGGCAGGTGCCCGAGTAGTAGTCGAAACCCCAGTCGAAGGTGGCCTTCAGGCTCCAGTGCTCGCCGCAGAACGAGCGGTCGCACTTCTGGCAGTAGAACGGGACCCAGGTCCGGTCCACGGCGTGGAGCGCGGCTGCGTCGTTGGCGCGTACCGCGCCGGCGGTCGCGGCAAGGTCGGTGACCTGGGTGGAGAAGCTCGTGTACGGCAGGAAACCGGTGACCCGGATCGTGCCCTGTGCCTGGGGAAAGATCCGATAGATGATGTCCTGCTCCTCGTCGATGAACAGCTGCCCGCGCCTGGTCACCTCGACGATCGCCGCCGCGCGCCGGCAGTCCTCGTGCTGGCACGGAAACGTGACCCGCAGCCGTACTGGATCCTCCACCCCACCAGTGTCGCTCGCCTGGCGTCCAGGTGGCAGTTCAGGGAGTGGGTTAGAGGCGGGATAGGAGGGTTGGCAGCTCGGCCTCGGGCACAGGCGGGCCGAAGTGGGCACCCCACGCGGTGTCCGCCCCGGCGTTGCGCCACCATTTCGCCTGCTCCGGGGTGTCCACCCCGGGGACGATCACCGTGGCGCCGGTGCTGTGCATCAGCGGGATGGCATCGCGGACCGCACGGGCGACCACTGAGTCGTCCCCGGGTCGCCGAGCGATCCGGGAGACCATCTCGGTAGCGATCTCTACCGCCCCCACCGGGAGGTCCTCGAGGTAGGCCAGGTATCCGGGACCGCTCGCGGCGCCGAGCAGCACCACCTCCACGCCCAGGTCAGCAAGCACGCCCACGTTGTCGACCACGTCACCGCGGCCCCGTGCCAGAGCCACCAGCGGCACCCCCACCCGGAGTTGCTCGGCCCGCAGGCCGCTGGCCGACAAGGCGCCGCGCACCACCCCGACGAGATCGGGATCCTGGCTCAGCTGTGGGGTGAGGTCGACCCGCATCAGCGGCGCTCGGTCCGCCCGGCTGTGCAGCACCTGGATCTGCGCGCTGCAGGCCTTCTCCACGATCCAGCCCCCGATCGAGACCACCAGCCCGGTCCGCTCGGCGAGCGCGAGGCACTCGGAATGGCCCAGCACCGTCCCGTCGGCACGGTCCCAGCGCAGCAACGCCTGCAGCGCGACGATCTGCCCACTGTCCAGCCGGCACACCGGCTGGTACTGCACGTCGATCTCACCGCACTCCCAGGCCCCGGGAATCTCGGCCGCCAGCTGGGAGCGCGCCCGCTGCTCGGCATCATGTTCCGGGTCGTAGAGATCCCACTGCCCGCGACCGGTGCGCTTGGCCCGGCGCAAGGTGGCGTCCGCCGCGCGGACCAGCTCGCCCGCCGAGATCCCACTGGTGGACCGGCACACCACCCCGACACCGGCCGAGACCGAGATTCCCTGGTCGTCATCGAGGTAGACCGGTTCGCCGAGCCGGATGTTGACGGTCGCGGCGAACAGGCTGAGGTCACGGCGGTCCATGCCGCCCTCGATCAGGATCGCGAAATCGTCTGCGCCCATCCGCGCCACCATCGCCCGCTCACCGGTCACGAGGGCCTGTAGCCGCCCCGCGACCGAGCGCAGTAGCAATTCGCCGGCCGTCCGGCCGATCCCGTCGTTGATCACGGAGAAGTTGTCCAGGTTCACCCGGCACACCGTGACCTGGGCCGGCGGGTCGGCCCCCTCGAGCACGTCCTGCAGGTGGGACATGAAGTAGTGCTCGTTGGGCAGCAGGGTCAGCCTGTCGTGCAGCGCCTGCCCGGACAGTTCCTGTTGCAGCAGCTGAAGCTCGGTGACGTCGTCGGCAATGATGAGATGGTGAATCGGCACCCCGTCGGGGTCGCGCAGCAGCGAGCCCGCGAGCAAGGCCCAGGAGACCTCGCCGCTGGCGGCGGTCAGCCGGCCCCGGAGCCGGAACTGGGTCAGCTCACCGCTGGCGAACTCATGGTAGGCCGCACTCAGCGTCGGATCGCCCTCGGTGTGCAACAGCTTCGGCAGCGCGGCGCCGATGAGGTCTTCCGGGGCACGGCCCACCATGCCGGCGAACTCGCGGTTGGCGGCGACCAGCGTGCCGTCGAGGTCGCTGATCGCGATTCCCACCGCCGCCTCGGAGAAGATCTGTCGGAACCGTGCTTCGCTGACCTGCAGTTCACGCTCAGCGTCCAGCTTCGCCTGGAGCACAGCCTGCGTGACCTGGTCTTGCTCGTCGAGGGTGCGCTGCCGAAGCGCCCCGGCATACCCGCCGGCCAACGCCCCCAGCACCCGCCGGACGGCGGCGTCACGCCGCTCGACGTGCTGCAGCTCCACCAGCCGCGGCAGGCCGTCACCGAGGACCTCGATGCTCCGGCCGACGCTGCGCGGCCCGGTGAGATCGTGTGCGACCAGCGCGGCCGCCACCTCGATCGCCGTCTGCTCATCGACCGGTGCGTCGGCCACCGCTGTGACCAGCCGGTTGATCAGCTGCGCCAGGAACTGCTCGAGTTCCTCCCCGGACATCGGCGAGTACGTGGTTCGGCTCGCCACCTCAGCCCAGGTCCGAGCGAGCCCGGCCACTGTCAGGCCGGGCTCGGAGGGGTCAGCGGTGCTCACCGGATCACCGCTCGCCTCCTGGGGGAGGTCAGAATACTGCCCGGCTCGCGTGGATTGACCTGCGCGACGCCCGCGCGGTCCTGGCCCAACAGCTCACCCTCTCGGTGGTTCACGCCGGTATGACCAGGATACGGAGCACAACATCAACGCGGTTACGCCATCGGAGTGGCGCAGGGCGGACACGTTCCGTAATCGATACGTCTAACATCACCGCATTCAGCGGGCTCAACGGGGTAACTCGATTCGCCGTGTTCCCCGCTGAGCCCGCTGAATGGGCTCGCTGAATGGACTCAGCCGGAAACCTGCGGGGCGATGGCGAAGAGGTACTGATCCTCGTCGAGCTTCACGTCCAGGACCTTGTCGTCCAGCGCCTGCGCTGCGATGGGCTCAAGGAAGACGCTGGCGCCGGCACTTTCGAGCACGGTGTCTTGCTCAGCTGGAGCCGGGGCGACCGAGAGTTGGAGCGTTTCGGACCCTTCCGGCTGCACGATCCGCAGCCCGGCCCCCTCGGGCATCTGGCTGTCGGAGATCAGTGTCGTGATGGCCACTGCTGCTGTCTCGGTAATGGCTAACATGCCTCATCACCATAGCGAGGTCTGGGCCAGCGCGCAGCGCGCCGCTCGCCGCGGACGGTCAGGATGGCGGCATGGACCCCGCTCTCGACGAGGTTGCTGCTGCATACGGCGTCGCCACCTGGTACCGGGATGGGCAGCGCCGGCGGGTCGACGTCGACCACGATGTGGTGCTTCGGGTGCTCGCGCTGCTCGGTGTCAGCGCGGACACGCCGGCGCAGGCCCGGGACGCGCTGGCGGCGGCTCGCAAACCCGGGTTGCCGGGCACCGTGGTGCTGCGCCAGGGGCAGAGCCGCAAGATTCCCGATACCGGCGTGCTGCGAGATGAGCACGGCACGGAAACCCTGGTCAACGGGAATCTCCCAGCTGGTCTCGCGCCCGGCTGGTACTCGCTGACCAGCGGAAACCGGCACACCACCGTGCTGGTGGCCCCACCAAGGCGGCCCGAGCCGCCGCGCACCTGGGGCTGGATGCTGCAGCTCTACGCCCTGCGCTCGACCAGGTCGTGGGGCCTCGGGGACCTCGCCGACCTGCGAGACTTCGTCGCCTGGACGGCCACCGCGGGTGGCGGCGCGGTACTGGTCAACCCGCTGCACGCGGTGACCCCGACCACTCCGATCCAGCCCTCGCCCTACTACCCGTCCAGCCGCCGCTTCATCAACCCGCTCTACCTCAGCATCACCGACATCGGTGCCTACCGCCGCTCAGATCCGGCGTTACGGGCGGAGGTGGACGCCCTGCGGGTCCATTCGATGGGGGTCGATTCGATGGGGGTCGGATCGGGAGGTGAGCGGATCGACCGGGACGCCGTCTGGCGTGCCAAACGGACCGCGCTGGAGCTGCTCTGGCGGGCTGACGGCGCCCCGCGCGCGGTGCTGCCGGACGGGTTGCGCGACTTCGCGACGTTCTGCGCGCTCGCCGAGCGGCACGGCCCCCGCTGGTCGCGCTGGCCCATTCAGCTGCGGCACCCGGCGACGGCGAGCGCGGACCCGCAGCGGGTGGCGTTTCACGCCTGGGTGCAGCAGCAGTGCGACGAGCAGCTTGCCGCCGCGCGGGATGCCGCCCGACCGATGACGATCGGGTTGGTGCACGACCTCGCCGTCGGGGTGGACCCCGACGGCGCCGACGCCTGGGCGTTGCAGGACGTTCTCGCCACCGGGGTGACCATCGGTGCCCCACCGGATGCGTTCAGCCAGCAGGGACAGGATTGGGGGCTGCCGCCATGGCGCCCGGACCGGCTGGCGGCCACCGGGTACGCCGCGTACCGAGACATGCTGCGCGCCGTGCTCGCCCATGCCGATGGGCTGCGCATCGACCACGTGGCCGGCCTGTGGCGGTTGTGGTGGGTGCCGCCGGGGGCGTCGGCGGACCAGGGCACCTACGTGCACTACGACGGCGAGGTGATGCTCGCTGCGCTGGCACTGGAGGCTCATCGGGCCGGCGCGGTGGTGGTGGGCGAGGACCTCGGCACGGTGGAACCCGAGGTCACCGAGGCGTTGGCGGCGCAGCGGATGCTGGGTTGCGCGGTGCTGTGGTTCGCTCGCGACGAGCAGACCCCCGGTAAGCCGCTGCTGGCTGCGCAATACTGGCCGCGGCACGCCGCGGCCAGTATCTCCACCCACGACTTGCCCACCGCGGTCGGTTTTCTGCGCGGGGAGCACGTGCGGGTGCGCGCCGGGCTGGGGCTGCTGGACGACGAAGCCGCGGAGTGGGCCCGGGTGCGGGCGCAGCGCGCTGAGCTCGTCGGCCTGCTACGCGCCGAGGGCCTGCTCGGTGCCGGGGAGACCGAGGACGACCTCGTGGTGGCGATGCATGCGTTGCTGGCCCGCACGCCCTGCCGGCTGCTAATGGTCTCCCCCTACGACGTGGTAGGCGAGGTACGCCAGCCCAACCTGCCCGGCACCGTCGATGAGTACCCGAACTGGCAACTGCCGTTGCCGGTGACCCTGGAGCAGTTACAGCGCGATCTGCTGGTCCGGCGAGTGATCGAAGTCTTGCGGGCAGGGGTCGCGGCAGGTAGCGAGCTACCGCCCTGACCGCTCGGCGTCCAGCCGGGCGAGCAGGGTCCGCGGCGCGACCATCCGGTAGGCGTCCTCGACCAGTTCGGCGATCTCCGCCCAGAAAGCCCCGTCGCGCTCGACGTCGAGGTACACCCCGATCCAGCCCCGCCCGCCCACGTAGGGCGGCCGGAAGAACCGCTGCGGATCGGATTCCACCAGCGCCTTTTGGGCGCCGGCGGGGCGTGGCACCAGAAGCCCAGCCGATCGTCGTGATGGTGGTCTGCGTAGGTGACGAATACCTTCTTGTCCCGGACGAAGAAGGTCGGCTCCCCATGACTGAGCCGCTCAGTAGCCTCCGGCAACCCCAGACAAATCCCCCGCAACCGCTCCAACGGATCATCGTCCACGGATCTACTCTCCCGCATTCAGCGGGCTCAGCGGGGTAATTCGACCGTCCGTAACCCCGCTGAGCCCGCTGAATGCGTCCGCCGGGTCCATGGGTAGGTGATCAGCGCCCAGAAGGTGGCGGTGAGGAGCAGGGCGGAGAGGAGGTACCAGGGCCACGGACCCAGCATGTCCAGCAGCGATGCGGCCTGTGGTTTGGTGTTGAGGAAGCCGTAGTTGGTTCCGAGGGCATGGTTGACGGCGAACATCACCACCGCCCAGCCGATCGTGACGAGCAGTGCGATCCGGTAGCTGCGCCAGCCCGGCCGCAGCCCCACTCCCCAGGTCAGGTAGATCGCGGCCCACAGCACCAGGCTGTGCATGCCGAAGAACGACAGGAACTGCAGCGACGGGAAGTCCGGGCCGTGCAGCTCCGGGCTGAGGAACGCCTGCGAGGTAAGCGTCAGACCCCAGAAGTAGGTGAGCGCGAAAGCGGTAGGGGAGTGCGACCACAGCGCCCAGACCGTGGCCATCGCCGCCAGGTCGCACAGTTGCAACGGCAGCGAATGCGCGATACCCGACTGCCCGGGCAACAGCCAGAAGACCTCGACCGGCACCAGGAACGCGGCGAACACCACCGCAAAAGCCCGGCTCAACGGCAGTTCGGTCGGGGTGCCGCGGTGCCGCCGGCCCAGAACTACGAGCGCCGCCGCAACCACGGTGAGCACCAAGACCACCACACCGTGTGACAACCCGTAGGCCACGAAGGGCTGCGCCGCCAGTAGCGGGTCCACACCGGCCAGCGTAGTGGTGCCGGCCTGGTCACCGCCTGACTCGGCGGTGTCCCGATCCCATTCACGCGCAGTAGCGGGCTAACGTCGGCTAGCCACCGGTGCCGAACTGGAGGTGGGACATGCTGCTGACCGACAGCATCGACAGGGCCATCCGGGTCCAGCATTCAGTGGTGGCCAACCACGTGCGACGGGTACATCGCCGGCATCCCGGCGCCACGCCGGCCGAGATCGTGGCAGCCCTGGAAAAGAAGTACGTGGCCTCGGTGACCAGCACTGGAGCGGCCGTGGGTGCGGTCGCCGCGGCGCCCAGGGCCAGGCCGGCGGTTGCGCTCGCGCTTACCGTCGCGGAGTCAGCCGCGTTTCTGGAGGCCACCGCGCTGTTCACGCTGGCCGTCGCCGAGGTGCACGGCACGCCGGTGCACGACATCGAACGGCGGCGCATGCTGCTGCTCGCGATCGTCTTCGGGACCCGCGGACCGGGGTTGGCCTACGGCGGCAAGAGAGTTCGCCGGTGGCTGGTCACGAGGTACTGCACCAAGCGCTGGATCATGGCGATCAGCAAGATCCTGCCGCTCGGCATCGGCGCGGCGATCGGTGCGGTGAGCAACCGTGCGTACGGCCGGATGGTGGTGGCCGCCAGCCGGCAGGTGTTCGGCCCGGTCCCACCGACGGTCGCCCCGGCGATCTCGGACATGGCGCCGCTGACCATCGCCGAGCACCAGCCGGCCGCGCCGGCACCCGTGGCGCTCACGAACGGCCAGGCGCCGGCCCCGGCAGCGGTTCAGGTCCCCGCGGCGCCTGCGGTCACCGGGAAGTACCGGCCGCTGTTCGACTACCTCGCCGCCTGCAACAGTGATCACATCGAGGTTGGCTTCGCCGAGATCGACCAGCTGGTGCCCGGCGGGCTCCCGAAGTCGGCGTCGGCGCAGCGGAGCTGGTGGGGCAACTCGCCTGGCCGCGTCCAGGCCAAGGCGTGGCTGGTAGCTGGTTTTGAGGTCACCGACGTCGACCTGACGGCGCGGACGGTGCGCTTCGACCGGCGCAACAACCCGTGAGTGGCGGTGCGAGCCATGGCTCGCTCGCCACTCACGGGTCTGTGCTCGCCGGCAGCGCCGCGAGCACCACGGTGAGCACCTCGATCGCGCCGGCCTTGTCCAGCGGGTCGTTGCCGTTACCGCACTTGGGCGACTGCACACACGACGGGCAGCCGGCCGGGCACTCGCAGGCGACGATGGCGTCTCTGGTCGCAGTCAGCCACGGGGCGAGTGCGGCGTGGCCCCGGTCGGCGAACC
>JBOHGH010000064.1:0-24431 GCA_050699975.1 Pseudonocardiaceae bacterium
ATGCGGGAGGCGGCAGGATGGGTCGGTGGTTCGAGCGCCTGATCCGCATCCGTCTGGGGCTCGGGCGCCGCGGATACCTGCTGGGCGGGTGCCTCGGCATGTGGCGCTGGTGATGGACGGCAATGGGCGGTGGGCCCAGCAGCGCGGCCTACCCCGGACTGCGGGACACCGCCGTGGCGAGGCCGTGCTGCTGGACGTCGTGTCTGGCTGCATCGAACTGGGTGTGACCTGGCTGTCGGCCTATGCGTTCTCCACCGAGAACTGGCGGCGCAGCCCCGACGAGGTGCGCTTCCTGATGGGATTCAACCGCGATGTCATCCGGCGCCGCCGTGACGAGATGCACGAGATGGGGGTGCGGGTGCGCTGGGCCGGGCGCCGCCCCCGGTTGTGGCGCAGCGTGATCAGGGAACTTGAGGTCGCCGAGGAACTGACCGCCGGCAACGACGTCATGACGCTGACCATGTGCGTGAACTACGGCGGTCGCGCGGAGATCGCCGACGCGGCCCGGGAGGTGGCCCGCCGGGTAGCCCGCGGTGAGATCGACCCGGAGCGGATCGACGAGCAGATGCTGGCCCGTTACCTGGACGAGCCGGATATGCCCGACGTCGACCTGTTCCTGCGGCCGTCCGGCGAGCAACGCATCTCGAACTTCCTGATCTGGCAGTCTGCCTATGCGGAGCTGGTGTTCCAGGACGTCCTGTTCCCGGACCTGGACCGCAGGCATCTCTGGCAGGCCTGCGAGATCTACGCCGCCCGTCACCGCCGGTTCGGTAGTGCTGTCGCACCGGTGCCGCTCGATACCGTGCCGCTCGATACCTGAGGAGGACGATCTGTTGGGTCCCGACACGAGCCTGGCCGCCACCCGGGAGCTGCTCGATGCCGCCCGGGCGGCATTGGAGAGATACCAGGACGTCAAGGTGGACGACGACGGCGCGCTGAGTTTCCAGCACTCCGAGGTGCCCTGCGCGGTGCAGGCGGTGGAACTCGCCGAGGGGCTGCTGGTGCTCAGCCTGACCTGCGTGGTCGCCTGGGATGTCAGCGACGACGGTCAGCTGGCCGAGTGGGTTGCCACCCGAGCCGGGCAGGGCTTGTTCGGCACCCTGGGGTTGGTCCGCGGTGAGCGTGGGGTCGACGTCATGCTGCGTTACGCGTTTCCCGCCGCCGGCCTGGCCACCGTTCCGCTAGGCACCCTGCTCATGCTGGTGGTGTCCACCGCTTCACAGGTGCGCACCGAACTGCTCGCCGGGTGATGGCGGCACCGCCCACCGCCGCCCGCAGTCGTACCGCTCCCCGCGTTCGTCCCCCACTGTGGCGCCGGGTCACCTCGATGGAGGTGCTCTGCGCGGTCCTGGTGCTGGCGTTGCTGGCCCAGGGACCGCTGATCCAGCTGCTCGATATACCGGCGGTGCGCACCGGCGCCACGGTCTTCGTGGCGGTCTGCGTGCAGGCGATGCCGTTCTTGGTGCTGGGAGTGCTGGTCAGTGGACTGATCGCGGCGTTCGTGCCGCCAGCGGCTTTGCGTCGAGTGCTGCCGCGAAGGACCGCGGCCGCGGTGCCCGTTGCTGGGGCGGCCGGGATGGTGTTGCCGGGTTGCGAATGCGCGTCGGTACCGGTGTCCCGGCGTCTCCTGCAGCAGGGCGTGCCGCCTGCGGCGGCGCTGACGTTCATGCTCGCCGCGCCCGCGGTGAACCCGGTGGTGCTGGTGGCCACCGCCGTCGCTTTCCCGGGTGAACCCCGGATGGTGCTGGCCCGGTTCCTCGGCTCGATGGGTACTGCCCTGGTGATGGGGTGGCTATGGGCGCGCTTCGGGCGTTTGGAGTGGATCGCACAGCGGGCGCTGTGCCGTCCGCAGCGGGACCCGGCTGGCAGCGCGTTCGCGGTGTTCGCCGAGACGGCCCGCCATGACCTGGTCTCCTCGGGCGGGTTCCTGGTGCTCGGCGCGCTCACCGCGGCTGCGCTGAACGTCCTCGTGCCGCCGTCCTGGATCGCCTCGCTGGCCGGTCAGATACTCCTCGGGATCCTGGCGATGGCGCTGCTCGCGGTGGTGCTCGCGCTGTGCAGCGAGGCCGACGCCTTCGTCGCCGCGTCGCTGTCGGCCTTGCCACTGCTGCCCCGGCTGGTGTTCCTCGTGGTGGGGCCGGCGGTGGACGTCAAGCTGGTGGCGCTGCAGGCGGGGGCGTTCGGCGGCGGATTCGCCAGCCGCTTCGCTCCGGTGACCTTCGTGGTGGCGATCGGCTGCGCGGTGCTGGCGGGAGTGCTGGTGCTCGGGGGTGTGCGGTGAGGCGGGAGACCCAGAACGTCCTGCTGGTGCTGCTCGGCGGCGCTCTGTGCAAGATCGCATGGAATGGCAGCTACCTGCGCTACGTCAAGCCCTCGCTGCTTCCGTTCCTGGTGGCGGCGGGGGTGGTGATCCTCGCGCTCGGCGTGATCTCCATCGTGCGGGATGTGCGCGCCACCCAGCAGCCAGCCGACGATCATCCCGATCATACCGGGCGCAGTCCCTGGCTGCTGCTGCTCCCGGTGCTGGCGATCTTCCTGGTTGCCCCGCCTGCGCTCGGCGCGGATACCGTGTCGCGGTCCGCGTCGGTCGTCCCGCAGCGGTCCTCCGTCGACTTCCCGCCGCTGCCCGCCGGCCCGGCTCCCGCGCTGCGAATGAGCGACTTCGTCACCCGGGCGGTATGGGACGACGCGGGCACCCTCAACGGTCGGCAGGTACGGCTGCTCGGTTTCGTGGTGCACGGCGACCATGACGTCACCTACCTCGGCCGGCTGGTGATCGCCTGCTGTGCGGCGGACGCGACCCCCCTGAAGGTTCGCCTCGAGGGCCGCAACGGGCTGGCGTCCCTGCCGCAGGACGGCTGGTTCGAGGTGCGCGGCCAACTGGTCCCCGGATCAGCGAAGCCCGATACCCGCTACACCCCCACCCTCGCCGTCTCAGACCTGCGCCCCATCCCCGCCCCCACCGAACCCTACGAATTCTGACCGCCGCTTGGTCGCGTTCTGGATGCAGACTGCGGTAAAAGTGGCCCGAATTACCGCAGTCTGCATCCAGACTGCGGTAAAGGGCGAGGTCAGGGGGTGCAGTTTGGGCAGGTGCCGGAGATTTCTACGGTGTGGTCGATGTTGGTGAAGTTGTGCTCGTCGGCGACCTTCTCGGCCCACAGCTCCACGGTGGGGCCCTCGACCTCCACGGTGTGGCCGCAGCCCCGGCATACCAGGTGGTGATGGTGGTGCGCCGAGCAGCGCCGGTAGACGGCCTCGCCGGTGGAGGTGCGCAGCATGTCGATCTCGCCGGCGTCGGCCAGCGTCTGCAGTGTGCGGTACACGGTCGTCAAGCCGATGCCCTCGCCGTTACGTCGCAGCTTCTCGTGGATCTCCTGGGCGGACCGGAAATCGTCGGTGTCGTCGAGCAGCCTGGCCACCGCGGTCCGCTGCCGGGTGGAACGCAGCCCATGCACCGGTGCGGCCGGACGAGGAGCACTCACCACTCCTCCACGTGCGTCACCGCGTCCACCACGATGTGCGAGAGGTGCTCGTCGACCAGCCGGTACACGACCTCTCGACCGTGCCGCTCGCCGTGCACCACCCCGGCGGACTTGAGCACCCGAAGGTGCTGGCTGATCAACGGCTGGGTGACGCCCAACGCGTCGACCAGCTCATGGACGCAGCGCTCGCTGTCGCGAAGCTGGAGCACGATGGCGATTCGCACCGGCGCCGCGAGCGCCCGTAGCAGCTCGCCGGCCGCCACCAGGGTCACCCGCGGGCGGATCGCCGCCGGACCGGGTGGCGGTCGGCCGGGCGAATGCTCATCGATGACGGCCGGGTCCGACACTGCGTCTGCGGTCACGCTGGCCATGCCCTCTTCCTCCCTCGATCGGGGGTCCATCGTAGGCGCCCTGACTTTCACCGTCGCGGCGTTCTTCGTTGCGATCGTCAGCGGCCGCGCCGGGGCGTTCGCCAGTCGCTACCGTCATCCTGCCACCGCTGCCCGAGGACGCCCGTGATCCTGATCTGCCGTTTCATCCTGGACGCTGCCGAACCGGCCAGCGTCGAGGACTTCCTGACCCGGGCGCGCCGGGCGCTGAGTCTGCTCACCGCGCAGCAGGGCTGCCTGGGAGGTCAGCTAGGCCGCTCCCCGGATGACATCACGCGGTGGGTGCTGGTCGTGCAGTTCGCATCGGTGGTGGCCTACCGGCGTGCGCTGTCTTCGTTCGAGGTCCGCGAGCACGTGGTACCGCTCCTGTCGGAGGCGCTGGCCGACGAGCCCGGGAGCTACGAGGTGCTGGCCGCCGCCCAGCGCGGTGTGGTGACCGACCACCGCAGCCTGCTTGCGCCCGACGCCGAGCGCGGGTTCGGGTCCGGCGCTCGCTAATGTGGCCGCACTTACTACTGACTACCCACCCATCACCAGGAGCTCCTCAGTGTCCGCGGATCGCATCGAGACCGTTGTCAGCCTGTGCAAGCGCCGTGGCTTCGTGTTCCCGAGCGGGGAGATTTACGGCGGGACCCGCTCGGCCTGGGATTACGGCCCGCTGGGTGTGGAACTCAAGGAGAACGTCAAGCGCCAGTGGTGGCGCGCGACGGTCACCGGCCGGGAAGACGTCGTCGGCCTGGACTCGTCAGTGATCCTGCCCCGCCAGGTGTGGGTCGCCTCGGGTCACGTGCAGGCTTTTCACGATCCGCTGGTCGAGTGCCAGCAGTGCCACAAGCGGTATCGCGCCGATCAGCTCGCCGAGGACTACGCCGAACGCACCGGCAAGGACATCCTGGAGGGTGACCTGTCAGATGTCCCGTGTCCGAACTGTGGCACCCGCGGTGACTACACCCAGCCGCGCGAGTTCAACATGATGCTCAAGACGCACCTTGGTCCGGTGGAGACCGAGGAGGGGCTGCACTACCTGCGTCCGGAGACCGCGCAGGGCATCTTCGTCAACTTCCAGAACGTGATGATGTCCGCCCGCAAGAAGCCGCCTTTCGGTATCGGCCAGATCGGCAAGAGCTTCCGCAACGAGATCACCCCGGGCAACTTCATCTTCCGCACCCGTGAATTCGAGCAGATGGAGATGGAGTTCTTCGTCGAGCCGGGCACCGACGAACAGTGGCACCAGTACTGGATCGACACCCGCACCGACTGGTACGTCGACCTGGGTATCAACCGGGACAACCTGCGGCACTACGAGCATCCCAAAGAGAAGCTCTCGCACTACTCCAAGCGGACGGTGGACGTGGAGTACCGGTTCGGTTTCTCCTCCGGTCAGGTGTGGGGCGAGCTGGAGGGCATCGCCAACCGCACCGACTTCGACCTCACCACGCACTCCAACCACTCCGGAGTGGACCTGTCCTACTACGACCAGGCCACCGACTCCCGCTACCGGCCCTACGTGATCGAGCCGGCGGCCGGCGTGGCCCGCTCGATGATGACCTTCCTGCTGGAGGCCTACGCGGAGGACGAGGCGCCCAATGCCAAGGGCGGGGTGGACCGGCGGGTCGTGCTCCGGCTGGACCGCAGGCTCGCCCCGGTAAAGGCTGCGGTGTTGCCGCTGTCGCGCAATGCTGACCTCACGCCCAAGGCCCGCGATCTTGCCGCAGCCCTGCGGAAGAACTGGAATGTCGACTTCGACGACGCCGGCGCGATCGGCCGCCGGTACCGGCGCCAAGACGAGATCGGCACCCCGTTCTGCGTGACGGTGGACTTCGACTCGCTCAACGATCACGCGGCGACGGTGCGCGAGCGGGACACGATGGCCCAGGAGCGGATCGCGTTGGACCAGGTCGAGGCCTACCTGACGGCTCGACTGGTCGGCTGCTGAGCCGCTGTCTGGAACTATGGTGGGTATGGACACCGAGAGCGCTGAGGAACCCCGTCGCCGCCGGCAAGCCGGTGACGCACTGCGCCGCTGGGCCGAGCAGGGCCGCCCTTCCGGGGTGGTTCGGGTGCTTGAGCGGCATGGTTTCGGCACCGTCGCCACTGGGCAACTTCTTGCCGGCACGGCCGACGGTGACCGGGCCGGCACCCTGTTCGAGGGCACCATGGACACTGTCGCGCTGCCGTTGCTGAGCTCTGCGGTGTCGACACCCGGCACCGCGAAGGGGCATGTCACCGAGCTCGACGCGGTGGACGCCGGCCTCGCGTGCGCAGGCGGCGCCCGACTGCTGGGCCATCCGCTGCCGGAGCAGGCCGCTGCGGTGCTCGGCACCGCGCTGGCCGACGGTGTCCCTTCCGCGTTGGCCTCCACGGTCGACGGTTCGGCCGTGCTGGTAGCGGTAGGGCCCGGGCTGACCGAGGTGGTCGGCACGCTGGGTAACCCCGACGCCGACGAGGTGGTGCTGACCAGGCTGCGTGAGCTGGCGCGGATCGGCGCGACGGCCACCGAGCAGGGTGACGCCGGGGGCATCGCGGCGCTGCTCGACGTCTGGGTACCGGTGACCACCATGCTGGTGGTGGGACGCGGGGCGATCGGGGCAGCTCTGGCGGCGCAGTGCGAACTGCTGGGTTGGGCGGTGCGCACCGAGACCGAGCTGGAGGCCGCCGTCGCCGCCGCGAAGGACTTCACCGCCGCCGACGTGCTGATCTTGCTCGACCACGGCCCTGCCTTCGACGCCGTACTGGTGGAGCTGCTGCGGTCCGGGCGCGGATTCTGCGGTGCGCTGGGATCTCGGCACACCCAAGGGGCTCGGCGTACCCGGCTGCAGGCCGCCGGTGTCACCGAGGCGGAACTCGCCCGGCTGCACGGGCCGGTCGGTCTGGACCTGGGCGCGGCCACGCCGGCGCAGACTGCGGTGTCGGTGGTCGCGGAGGTTCTCGCCGTTCGGCGGGGACGTTCCGGTGGCCCACTGGCCACCGCGACGGGCCGCATCGGTGGGTGACCGGCGCGACCGGTCCCTGCTGTCCGTCATGCTGACGCGGCTGGTTCTCGGCACGGTGCTGGTTGGCGCCCTGGTCGTGGGTGGCACGTTCTTCCGGGTGTGGCAGGTGGCCCGGGTCGATGACCGGGACTCCGCCGACGTCGTCGTGGTGCTGGGCGCGGCCCAGTACGACGGGACACCCTCGGCCGTGCTGGGCTCCCGGCTGGATCATGCCGCGCGGCTGTGGCGCGACGGGGTCGCGCCGGTGATCGTCACAGTCGGTGGTCGGCGGGCCGGGGACACCTACACCGAGGCCGAGGCCGGCCGCAGTTATCTGACGTCCTACGGGATCCCGAACAACGCCGTGGTGCCAGTCGGGGAGGGCAGCGACACCCTCGAGAGCCTGCGCGCGGTGGCTCGCCGGGCGGGCCCCGAGGGCTGGCACACCGCGGTGATCGTCAGCGATCCGTGGCATTCGTTGCGGGCTCGAACCATGGCCAACGACCTCGGGCTTGACACCTGGACCTCGCCGACCCGAAGCGGCCCGATCGTGCAGACCCGAAGCATCCAGGCCCAGTACATCGTCCGGGAGAGCGCCGCGCTGCTGCACTACCGGTTCACGCACTCCCCGGCTGAGTCGCTCAGCATCGATCTGGGGTGAGCCCGTGGGTCACAATGACATCGGTCACCATGACACCGGCCACCAGTACACCGAGCAGGACTGGGCGCGGCTGATGCCCGAGCCGGCCAAGCAGGCTGCGCTACCCGGATCGGGACCCGAGCGCCGCAGCCCGTTCGCCCGGGATCGCGCCCGGGTGTTGCACTCGGCGGCGCTGCGCAGGCTCGCGGGCAAGACCCAGGTGGTCGGCCCTGGCGAGGGGGATGTGCCAAGGACCCGGCTGACCCATTCACTGGAGGTCGCCCAGATCGGTCGCGGTATCGCCGCCGAGCTGGGCTGCGATCCCGACGTGGTGGAGACCGCGGGATTAGCACACGACATCGGCCATCCCCCCTTCGGCCACAACGGCGAGCAGGCCCTCAACGAGGTCGCCGCTGGTTGTGGTGGGTTCGAGGGCAACGCGCAGACGCTGCGGATCCTTACCCGGCTGGAGCCTAAACTGCTTGACCCCGGGACCGGTCGTGGTCGTGGTCTCAACCTGACCAGGGCGTCGCTGGATGCCACCGTCAAGTATCCGTGGCCGCGCCGGGCTGGGACGGTCAAGTTCGGCTACTACGCCGACGACGCGGCGGTGTTCGGCTGGCTGCGACAAGGCGCACCTAAGGGTATTCGATGCCTCGAAGCGCAGGTGATGGACTGGGCTGACGACGTCGCGTACTCGGTGCACGACGTCGAAGACGGGATCTTGGCCGGCCGCATATCGCTGGACACCCTGGCTGACCCGGTGGAGCGGGCGCTGCTCGCCGCGCTGGCCGCGAAGCACTTCACCGCGCTGCCCAGCGCGGAGTTGGAGACCGCCGCGGTGGGTCTGCTGACGCTCCCGGTGGTCGACGCGCTGCGCCACTACGACGGCTCGCTGCCGGCCCAGGTCGCGTTGAAGGAGCTCACCAGCGAACTCGTCGGGCGGTTCGCCTCGGCGGTGGTGTCGGCGACGCTGGCCCGGTACGGGCCCGGCCCGTTGCGGCGCTACCGCGCCCACCTGGTGATACCGGATCGGGTGGCTGGCGAGGTGGCGCTGCTCAAGGCGGTGGCCCTGCGATTCGTGATGCACGACCCCTGCCGGCTAGCCGCGCAGACCCGGGAACGGGAGCTGATCGCCGAGCTGTGCGCGGCCCTGGTGCACCAGGCGCCCCAGCCACTGGACCCGGCTCTGCACCCGGCATGGCAGCAGGCCAGCGATGACGGAGCGCGGTTGCGGGTGGTGGTCGACCAGGTGGCCGCCCTGACCGACGCGCAGGCGGTGCGCTGGCACGCAGCACTGCGCGACCCGTGAGTCACATGCGGGGGAGCTGATCCGTCCTTGTGGTGGAGGCCCGTGATCGGCGGGCCGAGTTCGAGGAGGGATCACGATGCCCCGCGTTCCTGGAGTGCCTACCCGTGAGGCCGGCTTGCTTGGCCGGTTGGCCTATCGCATCGCCCGCTACCGCTACGGGGCGGTGCCCGAACCGGTCGCGGTGATGCTGCACCATCGTCGCGCGTTCTGGGCCTACGCCCTGTGGGAGTTGGGCAACGAGAAGGCGATGCGGCGGTTGCCGGCGAGCCTGCGGGAGCTCGTGGTGTACCGGGTGGCCACCCAGGTGGGGTGCTCGTGGTGCGTGGATTTCGGCACCATGCTGCAGCGCCACCACGGCCTGGACATCGAGCGGCTGCGCCACCTCGACAGCTACCAGACCTCGCCGGCGTTCACCCCCACCGAGCGCCGCGCGCTGGCCTACGCCGACGCGATGACCGCGCTGCCGACCACGGTCACCGACGGGATGGTCGCCGAACTGGACGCTGAACTCGGCCACGACGGGCTGGTGGAACTGACCTACGCGATCGCGGTGGAGAACCACCGGGCCCGATTCAACCATGCGCTGGGCATCACCGACCAGGGGTTCACCTCGGGTGCGGCCTGCCTAGTGCCGCCTCTCGGCTCGTGAGCTGTGCAAGCGGGCGGGCCACCAGAGCCCCGAAGACCAGGCCGAGGGTGGACCACATGATCAGCTGGGTGCCCAGCGAGGCGACCCGGAAGTCCCACAGCACCGTCGCCGGGAACGCGTCGGTCACCTCGTCGACAGTCGGCAGCAGGAACTGCACAAATGCCACGGTCCCGACGAACGCCGCGCCTGCCGTCAGGGTGGCGTTCCAGGCGCCCAGGCGCGCCGTGAGCCGCCGGCCGAGGTAGGTCGCCGCGACTGCCAGCAGCACCGAGGCCACCACCATTGCCAGGTACAACCCGGTGCGCTGGCCGATCGTGTCGGGATTGCCGACCGCCGGCGGGTTGGCCGGGTACTTCAGGAACGGCACCACGAACACCACGAGGTAGCCGCCCAGCGCCAGGACGGCGGCAGTGGCCCGCGGGGACAGCCGGCCGATGCGGCCGTAAGCGACCGCGAACGCCAGGCTGAACAAGCCACCGAACGCCACGGCGTACACCAGGACGGCGGTGGCCAGCCCGATGGTGCTCTGCACTGCCCGGCTCACCACCTCCGGCTCGGGAGTCTCGCCCCTGGCGGTTTGTGCAGCCGACTCGAAGTCGATCGCACTCACGACCGACGGCTCGCCGAAGATGTGCGCGAATACCAGCGCGAGCAGCCCGGCCACCAGACCGGAGAGCATCCCGCGCACCAACAACGTCCTCATCATGGCCGGGTGCCTGGCCGGTCAGTGGCAGGGGACGCCGAGCAGATGACGGCCGTCGTGCACGAACTCATGCACATAGTGGCCCGAGAGCACCGCGGTCGCGCCTTGTTCTGCACCGACGAAATACAGCAACACGAGGCTGAGAACGCCCATGAAGATCGCCCAGGGCAGGATCTCGCGAAGTGGGATGCGGATCGGAATCGGCGCGGGGACGGAGACGGAGATGGCGTTCACGGTGGAACCTCCCAGGGTTGACGCGACCCACTAGACGGTGATCACGACGGCGGAGTGTCTGACTCACGAAACCCGAGGCGGATGTCGTTCACAGTGGCGCGACCGTGCCGGGTTTGCACCGGCTTACTCCACTCCGTCGATCGAGTGACGGTATGCATGGGGCAACGGCGGCGTCAATCGACCGTACCGGTGCCCAACTGACAATATCCCGGCCAGCCGGCCGCTCAGCGGGGACGGAGACGTCCGAGTAGCTCGGTCGGCACGACTTGCACCGTGAACGGCCGGTGTGCCTCGAAGACCTCGTCGCCAGCCACCCGGGCCACTTCTTCATACCGGCCCTCGGCGCCGAGTTCCAGGACCAGCAGGTCGGGCACGTCGGGATCGAGCACCCAGTAGCTGGGAGTACCCATCCGCTGGTAGTGGGCGCGCTTGAGGTTAAGGTCGATCAACCGGCCGCTCGGGGGGAGCACCTCGACAGCCAGCACGGGTGCAGCGGGGAGGTTCTTGTCGGTGAGCTGGTCGAACCGAGCGACCAGGACGTCGGGCTGCACCTCGTTGGAGATGTCGGTCTGTACGGCAAACGGCGCACCGATGATGTAGAGGTCCGCTGGACACGCGTCGTCCAGCAGCCGATGCAGCTGGTAAACGATCGTCTGGTGCCGCAGCCCGGGCGCCGGGCTCACCAGGAGCTCCCCGTCGATGAGCTCGTAGCGGCGGCCGTCATCGGGCATCCGTTCCAGGTCATGGACCGTGAAGGGAGTGCTGGCACCGACGCTCATACCGGTCATGGTCCCCTCCTCGGGTCGGTCCGCCAAACGGTGCCAGCAGGGACTGACATTTCCAGGCCGTTCACAGGGCGACGGTGCGGCCGATCTTGTCCGGGTTGACGATGTCGTAGATTGCGGCCACCTGCCCGTCGCGGATCGCGAAGCAGGACACCCGGCCGGCCAGTGGCGGGTGCCCGGCGTCGCCCGGCCACGGTGGGATGACCATCCCCAGGTCCCCGTTGACCAGCACCAGCCGGGCGGTGGCGAGCCGTTCAGGGCCGTAGCGCTCCAGCAGGCCGAGGATGAACCTGGCCACCTTGTCGGCGCCTCGGACCGGCCGCCGCGCGGTGCGCTCCTTGCCGCCGCCGTCGCCGATCACCGCGGCATCCGGGTGCAGCAGCCCGACCAGTACAGCGAGGTCACCGACGGCCAACGCGGCGAGAAACGCGTCGAGCACGCGGCGCTGTTCGACCAGCCCCACCCGGGCCGGCGGGTCGGCCGACGCGACGGCCCGCCGCGCCCGGGAGGCGTGCTGCCGGGCGGCGGGCACCGAGCAGCCCAGCACGTCCGCGATCTCGGCGAACGGGACGCTCAGCGCGTCGTGCAGCACGAAGGCAACCCGCTGCTCGGGGGTCAGCCGCTCCAGCACGGCCAGCGCGGCCATCCGCACGCCCTCGTCGCGGACCACCTCATCCAGCGGGTCCGCCGGGCCGTCCAGCTGGGTCACCAGCGGCTCGGGCAGCCATGACCCGATGTAGCGCTCGCGTTGCACGGCCGCCGAGCGCAGCCGGTCCAGGCACAGCCGCCCGACCACGGTGGTCAGCCAGCCGCGCGGGTCACGGATCGCTGCCCGGTCGGCCTCGGCCAGCCGGGCCAGCCGCAGCCACGCCTCCTGGACCGCGTCCTGCGCATCGGTCAGCGACCCGGTGAGCCGGTAGGCGACCCGAAGCAGGTGGGTGCGGTGCTCCTCGATGACGTCCGCCGAACTCGGCACGGTCACCGACCCTAGACTCGGCAACCGTGGCTGGACGGATCCGGGACGCCGACATCGCGGAGGTCCGCGAACGCAACCGGATCGACGAGGTGGTCGGCGACTACGTCGCACTGCGCCGGGCCGGTGCGGATTCCTTCAAAGGGCTGTGCCCATTCCACGACGAGAAGTCCCCGTCGTTCAACGTCCGCCCAGGTCACGGCACCTTCCACTGCTTCGGCTGTGGCGAGGGCGGATCCGTCGTCGATTTTATGATGAAGATCGAGCAACTCGGCTTTGTCGAGGCTGTGGAGCGGCTGGCTGACCGGGTCGGGATCCGCCTGACGTACACCGGTGGCGGCTCCTCGGTGCAGCGCGACCGCGGCACCCGATCCCGGCTCGTCGAGGCGAACAAGATGGCTCAGGAGTTCTACGCCGAGCAGTTGACCTCGGCCGAGGCGCGGCCGGCCCGGGAGTTCCTCATGGAACGGGGGTTCGACCAGCAGGTGGCGGGCACCTTCGGCTGCGGCTTCGCCCCGTCGGGCTGGGAGCAGCTCACCAAGCATCTGCTCGGCCGCGGGTTCTCGGTCGAGGAACTGGTCAAGGCGGGGGTGTCCCGGGAGGGCCAGCGGGGGCCGATGGATCGCTTCCACCGCAGGTTGCTGTGGCCGATCCGGGACCTGGGCGGTGATGTGGTCGGGTTCGGCGCCCGGCGGCTGTTCGACGACGATCGCGTCGAGGCGAAGTACCTCAATACCGCGGAGACGGCGCTGTACCGCAAGTCGCAGGTGCTCTTCGGGCTCGACCTGGCCAAGCGCGAGATCGCCCGGCGCCGTCAGGTCGTCGTGGTCGAGGGCTATACGGACGTGATGGCGATGCACCTGTCCGGGGTGCCGACCGCGGTGGCGTCCTGCGGCACGGCGTTTGGCACCGAGCACATCTCCGTGCTGCGCCGGCTGCTCATGGACGACGACGCCCTGCGCGGCGAGGTGATCTTCGTCTTCGACGGTGACGAGGCCGGTCAGAAGGCAGCGCTGAAGGCATTCGACGACGACCAGCGCTTCGCCGCGCAGACCTTCATCGCGATCGCACCGGACGGGATGGACCCCTGTGAGCTGCGCCAGGCCAAGGGCAAGGCCGCGTTGCCTGACCTGGTGGCCCGCCGCCAGCCGCTGCTCGAGTTCAAGTTGCGGACCCTGCTCGCCGAGCATGACCTGGATACCGTGGAGGGCCAGGTCGCGGCACTGCGGCGAGCTGTGCCGTTCGTCGCCCAATTCAAGGACGTGTCACTGCGAGATCGGTACGCGACCAAGCTGGCGCACTTGAGCGGCTGGACGGGAGATGAGGCCACCGTCGTCCGGCGGGTCCGGGAAGCCGCCGGTGACACCCCCCGACGGCGCGGCGGGCGCCCTCGGGTCAGTTCTTCGGCCGAGAACAGCACCGAACTTCCGCCACGAGACGATGTGCGGCTGCAGGCCCAGCGCGAGGTGCTCAAGGCGGTGCTGCAGGAGCCCGCGATGACCGGTCCGGTGTACGACACGCTGCCTGATGAGGCATTCACCCACCCCGCCTACGCCCAAATGCACGCGGCGGTGCTGGCCGCCGGCGGCACCGCCGCGGGGATGTCGGGGCCGGAGTGGATCGATGCCGTCGCCGCGCACTACCCCCAGCGATCACTGCTCACCGAGCTCGCCGTGGAGACGCTGCGAGGCAATGGCAAGGTCGAGGATGACGCGCGCTACATCGGCAGCTTGCTCGCCCGGCTGCAGGCCACCGTCGTCGGGCAGCAGGTCGCCGAGATCAAGTCGCGGCTGCAACGGATGTCACCGCTGGACGACGCAGACTCATACCACCGGCTCTTCGGTGATCTGGTGGCCCTGGAGCAGTACTACCGGGCGCTTCGTGAGCAGGCCGTGGGAGCCCAGGATTGAGCGTCTGGGGACGGCTGCTGCGGCGTGTTGCAACGGTGCCCGAAGTGCCCGCCGGATTCACCGGCACCCTGGAGCCGGATGAGCGGATCATTACCATGGGGGAGCTGGCCGGTGGCGGGCACCTGGTGCTGACCCAGCTGGGGCTGTGGGTACCGGAGGGCGCCGAGGCTCGCCGTATCGGCTGGCACTTGGTGAGCAAGGCGGTGTGGGATCGCAGCGCATTGGTGGTCACCGAGGCGGTCAGCACCGGCACCGCAGGCGAGGCCGTGCTGCTGTCCGACCTGCCGCCGCGCCGTTTCGCGCTCGCGCAGCCCGGCAGGGTCCCCGAGGTGGTGCGGGATCGGGTGACGAGCTCGATCCGGTCCAGCCAGTACCGCGAACTCCCCGGTGGCGGGGCCTGGTTCGTGCAGCGCCAGATCCCTGGACGCGACGGCGTGGTGCTGCAGGTGCGTGCCGATCGGGGGACTGCCCCCGGCGCATTGGAGATGATGGCCGGCGAGGTCGCGTCGCGCTTGCCGCGGCCGGCTCCGCCCGGTTAGTTTCGGGATCCGGAACGACGAGGAGGTCGCTGGTGTGGGATCCGGAGGCCTACCTCGAGTTCGGCGATCACCGGGCTCGGCCCTTTCATGACCTGCTCGCCAGGGTGGGTGCTCGCGACCCGGCTCTGGTGGTGGACCTGGGCTGCGGGCCGGGCACTCTGACGCCGTTGCTGGCCAAGCGGTGGCCCAAGGCCAAGCTGATGGCCGTGGACAGCTCACCGGAGATGGTGCAGGCGGCGTGGGAACGGGGCATCTCCGCCGAGCTGTGCGACGTGCGTAGCTGGTCGGTCGCTCCCGGCACTGGTCTGGTCGTCTGCAACGCGGTGCTGCAGTGGGTACCCGGGCACGCCGAACTGCTTCGCCGCTGGATCCGGGAGCTGCTGCCTGGGGGATGGCTCGCCTTGCAGGTGCCCGGGAACTTCAGCGCGCCGTCGCACACCGAGACGGCCCGGTTGGCGGCCGAGCCTCGCTGGCACGGTCTCCTCGACCTCACAGCAGCCTGCCCGGTGCTCGAACCTGCCGGTTACGCCGCGGTGCTGGCCCCCGGCACCGAGGAGTTGGACGTGTGGGAGACCACCTACCTGCACCGGCTGACCGGATCCGACCCGGTGCTCGAATGGATCACCGGAACCACCCTGCGGCCGGTCCGGGCAGCGCTGTCGGCGGCCGAGTGGATGGAGTTCCGGCAAGACCTCGCGCCGCGGTTGCGGGCTGCCTACCCGGCGGGGGCCGACGGGGTGACCTGGTTCCCGTTCCGCCGGATCTTCGCGGTCGCGCAAGCTGGATAGACCTTCCGGCGCGTCCGGCGGTGTCCGCTACCGGTCTTTCTGGGTGTTTCGGCCGCACACCTCGCTGATCTTGGCGCCGGCCGCGCCCTGCACCGTGGGGTGGTCGAGGACCTGGCGGCACATGCGCTCGACCTGCTCGTAGCGCTCCCGGCCGGCCCGGGAGCCGAGCAGGTAGCCGATCGCGCCACCCAGCAGAAAGCCACACATGTCGTCCTCCTAGTCTCGAGTGCTGGTGTTCCAGATCGATCCCGCCAGCAGGTGGGGGAGCCGTACGGGTGGTGCAGGTGGTGCGCTAGGGTAGTCTTCGGCCGGCCCGCCACTGGGGTTCGGGCACCGGCACCTTCCCCGATAGCTCAATTGGCAGAGCATGCGACTGTTAATCGCAGGGTTGTTGGTTCGAGTCCAACTCGGGGAGCCAGCCTTCCAGGTCACAGCATCATGCGCGGCACTCCGCAGATCAGCCCCACGGCTTTTCACGCTGCCGGTACCCGGTGGCGCAGCTCCTCGACCGGCGGCTACCGGCGGACGCAGGAACGTGATCACCGATGGGCACGTCGACCACGGCTGCCGAACCCACCGTCGTGACCGTCGGTCGCGCCAGTCGTGGAGTTCTTTTTGATCACGTTGAGAACCAATTCTCGTGGCTCGTCGAAGTAGTCCATCGCGATAATTCCGACACGCCTCCGTGGGGCCTCTGCAAGATACTTGCTGAGACGGGGGTTTATCGCCCTTGAGTAGCCGTTCGCCTTCGTTGTCAGGTCCACGGCGCTGGAAAATGTAATGTACAGATCCTTGGGATCACGACGTCCAGCTTCCTCTATGTGGGTCATGATAAAATTGTACTTGTTGTTTTCTCCAGGGTCCTGGTAGCGGTCTTCCACAGCGTATATCAGGCTTGTCGAGCTTCTAAAGCGCCGATTTTCCGGCCAATGGGTAACGTCGAATCCGACGTCCTGGCCACCTTCGAATCTGCGCAGCAAAACGATCTTGCCGCGAACTTCTCCCAATGTCGTTTTGGATGTGAGCGCACGGCTGGTCGTCGCAGAACCGTTGCCAGGAAGAGGGGGAGCGAAGTTGTAGAACAGCGACGCATCCTCGATATGCTGCCACGTTCTCGCTTGGAATGCTTCTTCGAACGAGCTTGATCGGATAATCCAGTTCGCCGGATCTCCTCTGGACCGTCCAAAGGCTCGGGAAGGGGCAAATCTACCGAGATGGCTATCGAAGCGACCTTCGTCCTTGACTGACATTAAAATAGTCTCGGAAGGGTGCTGCTTGAGGAAGCTGGAGCAAATTGTCAGAATATCCGCGTAGCTCTTTCCCATGTGGACGATATCGTGGTGGGCGAAGAGGTTATCCTGATAATGTGCAAGTCTGATGTCGAGAAAACGTATCCCTGCGTTCAGTTGGTCGGTCAGGTCCAGGTTCTGGGTTCTACCAAATCCGAGGAGGCCGCCGACGCTGCAAGAGTTATGTGTTCCAGGAATGCTCAGCGTCGCCACTGGGGCGTTATCGGGAATGTCTCGCATCCAGGAAGTATGAGAAATGAGCTCGTCCATCGTGCTCCTCTGGTGGTCCTCCTTCGGCGCCGCTGGCCACCTTACCTACCTTCCGACCGGTCGTGCGCAGGAGTGTTCGGCTGGCCTCACCGACCGGATCGGCGGTGTCATCACCGGTGTCGTCGCCAGGCTGGAGCGGGCCGTCTACCTGTGGGGACCCGGGCGTGCTCCATGCTCCCGATCTAGGGTCCTCGACTCGGCGGCCGCCTACGTGACCGTGATCGGCTCCGACAGATGCAGCAGCACCCGCACGGTGGTGTCGGCTTCGGCCTGGAACTCGATACGGGTGATGTCGACCGCGATGTACCCGCCGTCGACGGTGGCGCCCATGCGGACGAAGTGGCCGTCGACCAGGTGCGTCGCGGACAGCGAGCGGGCGATCAGCTCGGCTAACGTCGGGGCTTCTACGCTGAAGGTCTGCGCAGGCACGGTCTCGGTGGTAGCGGTCACGGGTGGCTCCTCCTGGTCTGATTGGGTGTGGCTCATCGAGTACCTCCGACGGTGATCACGCTGGCGCGTGGCGGGCGACCAGCCGCTGTGACCAGCAGTCCCACGATCCGGGCGTCGCCGGTCCTGGCGGGTACGGTGCTGGCCGGGCGTCCTGATTCGGGACCGGGTACATCGGGCGCCGGCTGGCGTGGTAGCCCGCCGCCAGGGCGCGCTGTTTGGGGGGACCGGCGGCGAACGGGGCCAACCCTGACCGCGACCGATCGGGCCATCAAGGACCGCGGCTAACCGCGTGCGAGTGTGCTCGTGCTGTCACAATCGTGCTGGCTTGCTGCGGGGTCCACCGGCCAGGGAACGTCATCAGCCGGTCCGCTTGCGCTGAATCGCTGGTGTCGCCTTCCCGGTGCACACGCTGTCCGCGACGACCAGCAGCGTCGCGGTGTCCTTCAGGGGGCACCCTCCCGTTTCAGTCCACGCATGCCGCCGCGACCCCTACTACAACCGCTGCAGCGGTGCCGCGCTTGTCTTACGGCGCCGCCCACAGGGGACGTTCCGGCCTGTTCCACGCGTTCCACGGTAAGGCGGTGCGGCACCCAGCCCGCGGCGTCGTCTTCTTGTTCAGCTGCTGTTTCCACAGGCATCACCAAGGCTGCGCAGGCCTCGGCCTTGCGGGGAAGGTCCACCACTGGAGCAGGCGCTGCACCAGAACCGATGGTGATCGACTGCACCCGCAGCGAAGCGAGGCCGGTGGTGGGCTAGCCTCGGCACCCATCCGGGGCGGTAGCTCAGCAGGTCAGAGCAGCGGACTCATAATCCGTCAGGTCGTGGGTTCGAGTCCCACCCGCCCCACCTCTTTAGCAGCAAGAATAGCTCTCCGAAGATCGATAGAGTGGATCTATGGGTGCTGGTGCGGGTGCGAGTACTCTCAGTGCATGGCTTCGAGAGATCGAGACGGCCGTCAGCGGGGCGACATCGAGCGGCGGGGGCCTCGCTGCGGGTGAAGGCCTACGCCGGAGTGGACCCGGTGACCGGCAAGCGTGTGTACCGCAGCGAGACGGTCAAGGGCACGGACGAGAAGACCTACAAGCAGGCAGAGCGCAGGCTTACGGCGCTGATGGCCGAGATCGACCGGCAACGAGGCACCCCGAGCGTGACGACGCTCGGGCATGTCATCGACGAGTGGCTGCGCACCGTTGAGATCGAAGACAGCACCCGCGAGGGCTACGAGGGCTACATCCGGCGCACCATTCGCCCCGTGTTGGGGTCGGTGCCGATTAGCAAGATTACACCTCGCGCTCTGGAGAACCTGTATGCGGACTTGCGGCGCTGCCGGGTTCGCTGCGACCGGTTGCCTCATATCGAGCACAAGGCGGTCGGTGAGCACGACTGTGTCAAAGTTAAGTGCCGCCCTCACGAGTGCCGACCCATGTCGGCTTCAGCGGTCCGGCAGGTGCACGCCGTGATCAGCGGGGCGTAAATCTCGCCGTGCGCTGGGAGTGGTTGGACTCCAACCCCGCCCGGTTTGCGGTACGTCCTAAGCAGAAGCCGCCTCAGCCGGATCCGCCGTCCGCGGTCGATGCCGCTCGACTGCTGGATGCGGCGTCCGAGTTGGATGACGACTGGGGCACGCTGGTGTGGCTGGTGATGACCACCGGTGTGCGGCGAGGTGAGATCTGCGCGCTGCGGTGGTCTCGGGTCGATCTGGACGCAGCCGTGATCGACTTCCGGCGCAGCTATCGACTCCGGCGCGGCATCGGGACCGAGAAGGACACCAAGACCCATCAGATGCGCCGCATCGCCTTGGACACCGAGACCGTGGTGCTGCTGCGCGAGCATAAGGGCCGATGTCGGGAGCGCCTACAGTCGATCGGCATCGAGCTGACTGACGACATGTACGTGTTCCACGGCGTGCGCGACATCGACCCGACCACACCATACTCACCGCACGCCGTATCGAGCCGCTACAAGGACATGGCCGAACGGCTCGGCATCGACACCCATATTCACGCGCTCCGCCACTACTCGGCCACCGAGCTACTGACCGCAGGCGTGGACCTCCGCACGGTCGCCGGTCGACTCGGCCACGGTGGGGGAGGGGGGACCACCTTGCGCGTGTACGCTGCATGGGTCGTCTCCTCCGACCGCAAAGCAGCCGAGATCCTCGGCTCCCGCATGCCCAAACGCGCACGGGTAAGGCACCGCCCAACGATCTGACTGTTAATCGCAAGGTTGTTGGTTCAGGTCCAACTCACCGGCGCTCGCCAGCGCCGCCTGGTCGGCAAGGAGGCGGTGGGGGGAGCTACCGCAGCGTCCAGCTGACCCGAGACGCCCCGCTAACCCAAGACAGAGAAACGGCCCCCGTGGCGGGGGCCGTTGGGCTCAGGCTGCTCACCTGAGCGGGGTACCCGACTATGCTACCCCAACAGTTTCGGCGCCGAACAACGTGCACCCCAGGAGGGGCCGTGGAGCGGGTGAAGGCATACGTGGACGGCTTCAACCTTTACCACGGCCTCAAGGCTAGGCACGGTCGCAAGTACCTCTGGTTGGACCTGCACGCGCTGGTTGTCCGCCTCCTCAAGCCTTTCCAACACCTCGTCGAGGTGGAGTACTTCACGGCAAGGGTCCGTAACCAGCCGGAGTCAGAGCAGCGCCAGGCGGTGTACCTGGATGCCCTCGCCGCCCACTGTCCGCTGGTCAAGGTGGTCCAAGGGCGCTTCCAGGAGAAGACCCATGAGTGCTGGTCATGTGGCGGTCGGTGGGTGTCCTACGAGGAGAAGGAAACCGACGTCAGCATCGCGGTGCAACTGGTCGAGGACGGTGTGCAGGGTGTGTTCGACACTGCTCTGTTGATCTCTGCTGACAGCGATCTGTGTCCTGCTGTGCGAAGCCTCAAACGGGTCAGCCCTGGCAAGCGTGTCATCGCTGTGTTCCCACCCCGCAGACACAGCGAGGACCTGCGGAAGGCTGCCGATGGCATGATTAAGATCAACGATGTGAGCGTCCGGAACTCGCAGCTGCCCCTAACCGTGGTCAACGCAACCGGCATCACGCTGACCCGCCCGAAGTACTGGACCTGACACGGCAGGGGACAGGCCTGACGCATCAAGCACCGGCTACCGCGTCGCGGTCGACCACTATCCGCCGCGTGGCTGGCGCGCCATGATCGTGGCGGCATAGGAGGAGCGTGTCAGAGCAATCGGGCCCGGGTGAGCAAGCTGATCCCGTGAGTCTTGTCGGCCGCGTTATCGGCACCGAGGACTCCACCCCGCTCCAGTTCAGCGTCGCCCTCGCCCAGGACTCCTACCTCCAGCTCGACGACGTGGTGGTCACCGTCCGGACCGTGCCCGGCGTCGGGCCCGTGATGACCTCCGGTGTCGTGACCCAGGTCCGGTCCCGGCACGAGGGCGCAAGTTTCGGCTCGGACGTGTTCTTGATCGCTGATGGGGTGCTCCCTGCGCAGGTGCAGGAGGTCGCCGAGATCACCACGACCCGGGTGGAGCCGGAGTGCTACGTCCCGCCGAGGCCTGGGGAGCTGGCGCGGCGGGCCACTGGTGAGGAACGTGCGCGGGCGCTGTACTTCGACGGGATGGAGCAGAAAGTCCCGGTGGGCCTGGGCCGCGACGGTGACCCGATCTACGTCAACCTCGAGTTCCTCGATGGCACCCGCGGCGGCCATGTCTCGATCAGCGGCGTCTCCGGTGTGGCGACCAAGACCAGCTTCGCGCTGTTCCTGCTCAACTCAATCTTCCGCAGCGGTGCGCTGGGCCGACGGGCGATCAACGCCAAGGCGCTGGTGTTCAGCGTCAAGGGCGAGGATCTGCTGTTTCTCGACCACGCAAACACCCGCCTCGACGACGACCTGCGCGGCGACTACGCCCGGCTGGGCCTGCCCGCCGAGCCGTTCGCGTCCGTCGGGTTCTTCGCCCCGCCCACGCCGGACGACCTCAGCGGGCGCCCGTATGTCGCCGGCCGCACCAGCGGGGTCGCCGCGTTCTGGTGGACGCTGGCCCAGTTCTGCACCGACGAGCTGCTGCCCTACGTCTTTGCGGACGCCGAGGACGAGCGCAACCAGTACACGACGGTCATCCACCAGGTCGCCACCCGGCTGCGACGCGACGCCACTGCGACCGGCGACGGGGGAGCGGTCGCGATCAAGGGCCAGTTGCTGCGAACCTACGACGACCTCGTCGAGTTCCTCTTCGACCGCCTCACCGACGAGGACGGCCGCCGGGACTGGGCCGGTCCGGTCACCGGCACCGGCACGATCAACGCCTTCCTGCGTCGGCTGCGGTCGAGCCTTAAGCCGCTGCGCACGATCGTGCGCAGCGACCTCGCCGACACCCCGGGCCGCCGGGTCAGCACCGACAACCAGCAGGTCACTGTCGTGGACCTGCACAACCTGCCGGAGCGTGCCCAGCGCTTCGTCGTCGGCGTTGTGCTGGCGGCCGAGACCGCCCGCAAGGAGGCCGCCGGGCCGGGTGGTTTGCTCTTCACCATGATCGACGAGCTGAACAAGTACGCCCCGCGTGAAGGCACCAGCCCGATCAAGGAGGTGCTGCTCGACATCGCCGAACGCGGGCGCTCGCTCGGGATCATCCTGGTTGGCGCGCAGCAGACGGCCAGCGAGGTCGAGCGGCGGATCGTGGCGAACTCCTCCATCAAGGTCGTGGGCCGGCTGGATCCTGCCGAGGCGGGACGGCCCGAGTACGGCTTCCTGCCGCCGTCACAGCGGGCGCGGGCGACGCTGGCCAAGCCGGGCACGATGTTCGTCTCCCAGCCCGAGATCCCCGTGCCGATCGCGGTCGAGTTCCCCTTCCCGGTGTGGGCGACCCGGCTGTCGGAGTGCGGCGCGCCGCCAGCGAGCAACGGGTCGGCGCGGCGCGACCCGTTCCGCCAGCTGCCGGCTGTCGACGACGATCCGCCGTTCTAGACGCTTGCGGAGTCCCGATCGACAAAAAGTTGTCTATGCCGCGGTGGTGATGCCGAGGTCGTGGAAGAGGGTTTGCATGTTGATGCGGAGGGTTTCGTAGTCGCGGTCGACGCGGGTCCAGGTGGCGGGTTTGCGTCCCAGCCGTGGGCTGCGGACACCGGCCAGGATGGGTGCGATGACCTGCTCGCGCAGGGCTAGCAGGGCGGCGATGGTGCTGGCAGCGTGGGTTGGGATCTGGTATCGGCGGGTCCGGCCGGGTTTGGTGATCAGGTCCTTGCCGCGCAGCTTGCGCAGGTCGTAGGCGCCTTGGCGGCTGGTGTAGTCGGAGTGGGTTTGTCCGGTCATGGTGTGGACCTTGGTGGTGAACTCGGTGACGGTGAAGCCGCCGGGTGCGGTGGACAGGGCCAGCGCTGCCGACAGTGCGGCTCGGATCCGGGGCTTGTTCACATCGACCCCGCCGACTCGTTGGCCGAGGTCTGCACGGGTCCCACCCTACGCACCGCCCCGTGCAGTTGAGCGGGCTCGTCGGTGGTGCCGTGCCTCACCGCTGCAGGTGTAGGCCGGTGCGTGGTGCGGCAGACTGATCTTCGATCTGCTCACGCGGGGATGCCTCCGTTGTCGTGGTGCGGTGCGGCGTGCGTCGTTGTGCGCGCCGGGGGCGGGATTCCGGCTGATAACCACGGCGAAGTGAACTTTCGTGTCCATGGATCTGTCCATGAACTGGCGTCCGCATATGCCTGCCGAGGCCTCCAGCCACGAAGTTGTGCAAGTTAGTGCCCACGTGGCGTACTCCTGCTAGGTGAATTCGAAGTCTCAGCCTCCACGGATGCACCAGACCTCTTGGCCGAGCACCCCTCGGGATCTGTGGCTAGAGTTACAACACAGGGCGGCGTTCGAGGCCGCTTCGTGGCGATCCAAGGGAGGCACATGGAGATCAAGAGCGAACAGATACTGCTAATGACAGTACCTCCACCGCGCTCTGGCAACGTTGTAAAATCGCTTCGAAGAATCCCCGGGGTTGTCTCAGCGGCCGCAGTGTATTCGGGTATCGATGTTGTGGCTATACTTAGCGGATCACCCGAGACGGTCGAAGCAGCACGAAAAGAAATCGATGGACTCGGCGCGCCAATAACAGAAATTGAAGAATTCAATGTGGATCAGACTTTCATTGGTCCACGTTTCCACGACTCGACGGCACTGCTGCGATCATCATGCCGGGCGTATATCCACAGTAAGATTGATGTTAACGAGAATGCACTGGGCTTTGCGGCGAACGTTCTTCAAGATCTTGACTGCACGGTGGCGGTTTATCTTAGCGACGAATCGGACTCATTGATTTTGGAAGTACTTGCGGCCGATAAAGGCCAATTTGATGACGTAGTGATGTCCAAGATCCAAGGCGAATGGGCAATTGTAAAGAGCACAAGAAGTTATATAGTAATCAATAACTTGTCATGGGCTGCTTGGATCGATGGGCTTGGCCCTACTATATTCATGAGTGTTGCCAGTGAGGACAATTGGTTTGCGATGGACCTGAAGCGCCAACTCGAGGCTGATACCGGTCTGCGTTGCTGGAAATATGATGATGATATTCTGGAAGGTGAAGCGAGTTGGCCGAATTCCGTTGATGACGCAATGAACTTGGCGCCATTGCACCTGTATATTCTCAGTGAAAATTTCTCGAGCAGCAATGAATGTCAACGAGAGTACCTTGGTGTCAAGTGGTGCACTCACCCTATGACACCAAGTACGGACAGAGTACCCGCTTGGTAAAGCACCCGCAGGATCTATGCGGTTTCTTGATGCCAGGATTAAAGCTGGAAAACCTTGACGCGCGGTACCGTATTCGGAACTGCATCGTTGGCGACAATTTCTTCGCTTACTGTAGACTACTTGACTGGATTCATAAGCGCCTCTCGGCTACCGGCGGTAGCACCACGCA
Source organism: Pseudonocardiaceae bacterium (assembly GCA_050699975.1). Lineage (GTDB taxonomy): Bacteria > Actinomycetota > Actinomycetes > Mycobacteriales > Pseudonocardiaceae. Next base: position 24,258 of record JBOHGH010000064.1, read on the forward strand.
GACTGCTGTTGACTGAGGAAGTAGATGATCGAAAGGTTGCGATAAGCAGGCGAAAGAGGGCCTACTGTTGTTTCCGTGGGTGAATGTTCATGGTCGTCCTGGTAGGGGTGGGCAGAGTCCGCCTCGGGTGAGGGTGGCCATGGCGATGAGTGCGTCGGCGCTGTGGTAGCCGTA
>JBOHGH010000065.1:0-24238 GCA_050699975.1 Pseudonocardiaceae bacterium
GCGCCGGCCGGTCCGCCCGAGCCTCGCCCGCCGGTGACACTCCGCGCTATGGCTCCACATCCGGAGCTCCATCGACAAGGGAACCCGCTCATCAGCCCGGGTAGGGAGGTGCTTCTCCCCAACCCCAGCGGGGAACGGGGGCCTGCGGTGGAGGTGTGGCGTCCGGCTGGGAGTTCGCCATCGCGATGCGCGAGCCCCACTCCACGTATGCGACGAACGCCGAGCGGAACTCCGGATCAGCCGGGAGCCCGGCCTCGTCGGCAGCTTTCGCGATCAGCTGCGCCCAACGCGCCCGCTGCTCCGGAGTGATGGCCAGACCGAGGTGGTGGCGAAGCATCGTCGGGTAGCCGCCATGATCGGTCGTGTAGGTGGCCGGCCCGCCGAAGACCTCGCTGAGCCAAGCTGCGACATGATGTGCATGGTCCGCACCGGCATGCGCGAAGACCGGCGCGAGCAACGGATCACGATGCACATGCCGGTAGAACACCTCGGTCAAGCGTTCCAACGCCTCAGCTCCACCGGCCCACTCGTACAGCGTGGACACCTCTGCCATAGCTCTTCCAAACCTAGGTGTAAGTATGTAAGCACCATACTAATGAAGGTCTCCGGCAAGAGCACTCCGGGCGGGAGATACCGTGTCGCCCGTGTCCACCGCGATGTTGCTTGCCACGATCCCCAGCCCGGATCGCGGGGTCTGGTACCTGGGACCGGTGCCGATCCGGGCCTACGCGCTGTGCATCATCGCCGGCATCGTGGTGGCCATAGTGTGGGGGGAACGCCGCTGGCAGGCCCGGGGGGGTCGGCCCGGGACCGTGACCGATATCGCGACGTTCGCGGTGCCGTTCGGCTTGGTGGGCGGCCGGCTTTACCACGTCGCGACGGACTGGGAGAAGTATTTCGGGCCCGGCGGTAACCCGATTGATGCGCTGAAGATCTGGCAGGGCGGGCTGGGTATCTGGGGGGCGGTGGCGGTCGGCGGTCTCGGGGCCTGGATCGGTTGCCGGCGTCGCGGAGTCCCGCTGCCTGCGATGGCAGACGCGCTTGCGCCGGCCATCGTCGCCGCACAGGCGATCGGCCGGCTGGGCAACTGGTTCAACCAGGAGCTCTACGGCGGCCCGACCTCGCTGCCCTGGGGGTTGGAGATCCGCGAGCGGGTGAATCCGGAGACCGGTGTCCTCGATCCATTGGGTGGGATCGCGCAGGGTCCACCGGTGGATATCGTGCACCCGACGTTCCTCTACGAGCTGTTGTGGAACCTGGGTGTCGTGGTGCTGGTCGTGTGGGCCGATCGGCGTTTCCGGCTCGGCCACGGGCGAGCCTTCGCGCTCTACGTCGCGGGTTACACCGCGGGCCGGTTCTGGATCGAGCTGATGCGCACTGACCCGGCCACGATCGTCTTCGGACAGCGGATCAACGTGATCACCTCGGTCGTGGTGTTCGTCGGCGCGGTGGCATACCTGCTGCTGGCCCGGCGGGGCCGGGAGGATCCGGACACCCTCCGCGGGCGAGCCCCCGACCTAGCGGAGCGAACCGACACCGGCGAGGCGAGTGCAGCCCGGTCGCGGCGCGGCGGCGGGCAATCCGAACAGCAAAGCCGCCGCAGCGAGCTATAGCCATCCGGCTGCTACCTCCCGGTCACCGGAACCGTCGAGGCGCATCGCTACGCTGGCGCCGTGAGTCGACGCGCGAAGATCGTCTGTACGATCGGGCCTGCTACCGCAACCCCGGAGAAGATCCGGGAGCTGGTCCGGGCCGGCATGGACGTAGCGCGGCTCAACTTCAGCCACGGCAGCCATGCTGAACACGAGCGGGTCTACACGATGATCCGGCAGGCCAGCGACGAGTACGGCCGGGCAGTGGGGATCCTCGGCGACCTGCAAGGGCCGAAGATCCGGCTGGGCCGGTTCGCCGCCGGTCCGGTGGAGTGGCGCACCGGCGACGTGGTGCGGGTGACCGTCGAGGATGTTGCCGGTACCCATGACCGGGTCTCCACTACGTATGCGGGGCTCGCCGAGGATGCCCGTAAGGGTGACTCGCTGCTCGTCGATGACGGCAAAGTCGCCTTAACGGTCCGCAAGATCGAAGGCTTGGACGTGGTCTGCGAGGTGCTCGAGGGCGGCACGGTCAGTGATCACAAGGGTTTGTCGTTGCCGGGGATGAATGTGTCGGTGCCGGCGTTGTCCGGCAAGGACGTCGCTGATCTGGAGTTCGCGCTGCGGTTGCGGGTGGATCTGGTGGCGTTGTCGTTTGTGCGGTCCCCGGCGGATATCGATCTGGTGCATCGCATGATGGATGAGGTGCCGGGTGGTCGGCTGCCGGTGATCGCCAAGCTGGAGAAGCCCGAGGCGGTGGACAATCTCGAGGCGGTCGTGCTGGCCTTCGACGGGATGATGGTGGCCCGTGGTGATCTCGGGGTCGAGCTGCCCTTGGAACGTGTGCCGCTGGTGCAGAAGCGGGCCATCCAGATCGCCAGGGAGAACGCCAAACCGATCATCGTGGCCACTCAGATGCTCGACTCCATGATTAGTAATGCCCGGCCGACCAGGGCGGAGGCCTCCGATGTGGCCAATGCGGTGCTCGACGGTGCCGACGCGGTCATGCTGTCCGGGGAAACCGCCATCGGCCGCTACCCGATCCAGTCCGTCGACACGATGAGCCGCATCGTGCGGGAAGTCGAAACCAACTCGCCGAACGTCCCACCGCTGAACCATGTGCCGCGGACCAAGCGGGGTGTGCTGTCCTACGCGGCCCGCGAAATCGGGGAGCAGTTGGCGGCCAAGGCCCTGGTGGCCTTCACCCAGTCCGGCGACACCGTCCGTAGGTTGGCCCGGTTGCACACTCAACTGCCGTTGCTGGCGTTCACCCCGGAGGCCCCGGTGCGCAATCAGCTCGCGCTGACCTGGGGCACCGAGACGTTCCTGGTGCCCCGGGTCGAGACGACCGATGCGATGGTCCGGCAGGTGGACCAGGCGATGCTGTCGATCGGGCGATACCAGCCAGGCGATCTGGTGGTGATCGTGGCGGGATCCCCGCCGGCCACCGTGGGCTCTACTAACCTCGTCCGGGTGCACCGTCTGGGCGAGGAGGACCTTGGCTGACACGTCGAGACCATGCGTGGCCCGGGTGCCACGCGGCCAGCCGGTGGTGGACCGTCTGGTGGCACTGCTGGACCTGGAGCGCATCGAGGACGACATCTTCCGCGGCGTCAGCCCCCCGGAGTCCCCGGTGCGGGTCTTCGGTGGGCAGGTGGCCGGCCAGGCGCTGGTCGCGGCCGGTCGCACCGTGCCGCCCGAGCGGGGAGTGCACTCACTGCACTCCTACTTCATCCGGGCCGGCGATCCGCGGGTGCCGATCGTCTACGACGTGGACCGGATCCGTGACGGGCGGTCGTTCACTACCCGCCGGGTGGTGGCGATCCAGCACGGCAAGGCGATCTTCGCGCTGTCCGCGTCGTTCCAGCTACCGGAACAGGGTCTGGAGCACGCCGACGAAATGCCCGAGGTCGCACCGCCGGAGCAGCTCGACGACCTGGAGACCTGGGCGCGCCGCGCCGGTGATACCGCGATCACGCGCATGCCGCGGGCGTTCGACCTGCGCTACGTGACCCCGCCGGTGTGGGCCGGGAAGGGTAATGAGACCAGATCCGGGGAGCACCAACGGCTGTGGCTGCGGGCCGACGGCGTGTTGCCCGACGATCCACTGGTGCACGTCTGCGTGCTCGCCTACTCCTCGGACCTGACGTTGCTATGGTCGGTGGCAGCCGGGCACGGGCACGCGATCGGTCAAGATTTGGTGGCCGCCAGCCTGGACCACGCGATGTGGTTCCACCGCCCGTTCCGGGCCGATGACTGGGTGCTCCACGACTGCGTCTCACCGTCGGCAACAGGAGGACGGGGACTGGCCACCGGGCGGTTCTTCAGCCGGGATGGCAGGTTGATCGCCAGCGTCGTGCAGGAAGGTCTGGTCCGGGTCCACAGCTGAGGTAGCGACGCGTCCGGTTCACGTGCGACGCTGCTGCGGCACCGTGCCGTTGCTGACCGAGATGGCAGACGACCCGAGTGATCGCGCTGCGACGCTCGCGTCCAGTACCGCGATCCGGAAGGCGACCAGCCCGTCGCGGATCTCCTGGGACACCGCGAGGTGCTGGTCGACCGACTCGGGCAGCGCTGCGGCGACCTGGCCGGCGAACTGTGCCAGCCCACGCGTGATGTCCTCCAGCGCAGTCCCGACTGCGGCCAGGCTGTGTCCGTCAAGCCGCTCGGGTGATTCCCGTGCCAGCTGCATCCGCTGCATCCGGAAGGTGGCCTCGCGGATTACCTCGGCGGCCTCGACAGCATGGTTTACCGGGAAAGGCGCGTCGTCGTGCAGCCAGTAATCGTCGTGATGAGAGTCTCTCATGGCCCTCCCCTTAGCTGCGCGGATCCACCGCTGCCGGATATGCCCACCTTGGCCCGCTCCAGCCGCGGTGTCCACACGGACGTCAAACTACCTTGACGGTGAGCCGCGGCGGAGCGCCCGCAGTTGGCCAGTGTGGCCTTGAGCAGGTTGGGGCGGTTGGCGCATTGCGCACCAGCGGCACAATCGTCCACCATCAGGGGTGGACAGCGGTCTGCGGCATCGAGCTGTGTGGCTGTCCTGCCGCCGGCCGAGGGAAGAGGCGCAGCCAGCCTAATCCCGTTCTGCTTCGACAGCGCTGCTGAGCGGACGGTGGACAGGAGGGCGACCCCATGCGAGTCTACGAGGCGATCGTCAAAGGGCTCGAGGGCGTCGGGGTGGAGGCCGCGTTCGGCGGCGCCGGCGAGAACGCGGCGAGCCTGATGCTGGCGCTCAAGCACTCCAAGAAGATCCGACCGATCATGACGCGGCATGAGCAGGCGGCGTCGTTCATGGCGTGCGGCTATGCGATGTACACCAATCGTCTTGGCTTCTGCTTCGCGACCGCCGGGCCGGGTGCGTTCAACCTTTTTTCTGGGCTTGCGGTGGCGATGTCCGACTCCTATCCCGTGCTGGCGATATCGGGATTCGCATCGCTCGAGTGGCGCGGAAAGGGATCGCTCAACGAAACATCCGGGGTGAACCGGACGCCCGATTCCCATGCGATGTTCGCTGCGACGACCAAGAAGTCCTATCTGCTCACTGACATCGCCGACACGTGCGATGTGCTCGAGGAAGCGGTCAACATCGCGTTCGAGGGCCGGCCTGGGCCGGTGCACATACATGTGCCCGAGAATCTTACCCACGACCTGACAGTGGACAATTATCACGACATCAGGCTCGAGGTGAAGCCGCTCCTTCCCGACTCCGCGCGTGTCGAGCGGATTGTCGCAGCGCTCGCCGACGCGATCCAGAAGAACAAGCCGATCGTCGCACTGGTCGGCTTCGGCGCGATCCGAAGCGGCGCCGGTAGGGAAATCAAGCGCTTTATCGAGCGCTTCCAGATCCCGCTCCTCACGACACTGGACGGGAAAGGAATCGTTTCTGAAAACCATCCGCTTTCGATCGGCGTGTTCGCCGACAGTGGTCACGCCAGCGCGTGGAAGGCGTTTCGCGAAGCCAAGGTCGTGGTGGCAATCGGAAACTCGCTCAACCAGCACGCGACGTTCAACTATCGCGACGACCTGTTCACCGACAAGCTGCTGATCCACATCAATATTTCCGAGATGGAGATCGACAAGGCATACAAGGCTGATCACGCGCTTGTCGCTGATGCGCGGCCTGCGGTCGCGGCGATTACCGATGCGCTCGACAAAAGGGTCGGTCCGGTCGCGCCGAAAAAGGTGGACGGCCGTGACTACGAAGCACGGCGAATTCTCCACCTGACCGGCGGGATCCATCCCGGACAGCTCGCTCAGACGATCGGGCGGATGCTGCCCGAGAATGGCATTGTCCTTGCCGATGCAGGCGCGCATCTCGCTTGGTTCGGCTATTACCTCGAGCTCGAGGAAGGCCAGAATTTCCGCAAGCCCGGCACGTTCGGGCCGATGGCCGGGCACGTCAACGGCGCCCTGGGATTGAAGATCGCGCACCCGGATCGCGCCATCGTGGTCGGCTGCGGGGACGGTTGCTACTCGCTCTCGGGCTTCGAGCTGATGACCGCGGTCGAGAACGACATCCCGGTGATCTGGGTGATCTTCAACGATAACGAGTTCAAGCTCATCAAACTTTACCAGATCGTGACGTATGGCGAAACCGGACTTGTCGAGTTCCAGAACCCCGACTTCGCCGATTATGCACGGGCGTGTCGCGCGGACGGCTACCGCGTCGAAACTCTCGACGAGTTCACGGACGTGTTCGCCGCGGCACTGGTGTCGGGCAGGCCTACGGTGATCGATGCAAGGATCACGCGTTGGGCTGTTCCGCATTACAGTCCGTCACCCGATGGCGTAATCGCGGGGATCGTCGAGACGATCGAGAAGCGTTTTCTCGATGACTGACCCGCGACCGTCCGACGGTGCGTGCCACCGAGATTCCTTGATGTGAGGGCGAGGGAACGTATGACACAGATGTGGGTCGAGGAGTTCGTAGGCGGCAGCCCCGAGGCGGAGCACGTCACGTTCGAGCAGCTGGCGAGGGAGATCATGCTTGTCCAGCTGAAGAACCAGAAGCATGCGAGCAGGAACGGAGTTCCCCATGCCGTCGACCGCGCCTTCCACGCCAAGTCGACCCTCGCTGTCGAGGACGCCGAGCTCCGTTTTCTCGACATTCCGGCCGAGCTGCAGGTGGAGTTCGCCCAACCGGGTGCGGTCTATCCAACGATCGTCCGCTTCTCGAATGCCGCCGGGAACGGACAGCCCGACTACGAGCCGGACCTGCGGGGTATCGCGCTTCGGATCAACGTTTCACCGGATCAGCAGCACGACCTGCTGATGACCAATTACCCCGTATCCCACGCTCGCGACGCGCACCAGTTCGTGAAGTTCGCGACCGCGACCGCAGGCGGCACGGTGTCACGCGTGATCGGCTTGGCGAGACTCGCATTCATCTGCGGCCCGTCCGAGACCGTGCGGATGCTGAGGAACGTTTCGGCCGGTCGCCGGCGCAAGGTGCGTAGCATCGCAGCCGAGACTTACTGGAGCCGCGGCGCGATCCGCTGGGGCGACACGCTCGCAGTCCGCTATCTGCTCCGGCCGGCGCCCGATACGTTGCTCGGATCTGAACCGTCGGAGCAGGACCCCGAGTTCCTGTCGCATGAGGTAGCCCGCCGGCTGGCCGAAGGCGACGTGCGCTTCGAGCTGTGCATCCAACGGTTCATCGACGCACAGTCAACGCCGATCGAGGACACCGCCGTCGCCTGGTCGGAGCGGATCTCGCCGCCGGAGCCGGTCGCCGTGCTCACGATCAGCAAGCGAGACGTCGATGTCGATGGTGAGCAACGCATCGGCGGTCGCGCCATCGACGGCCTGGCGTTCAACCCGTGGAACACCACCGACAGCTTCCGGCCGCTCGGCAATCTGAACCGGGCGCGCAAGGCCGCCTATGACGCGAGCGCGGCCCACCGCCGTGCCCTGCGCTGGCGGTCCGATCCGCCGCTGCGCAACATCGTCCTCGGAGCCGGCGCCCGCGCGATGTTCTCGGTCCTGAATCGCTACGTGGAGTGGCACCGGCTGCCGGTGCGGCTGAGCGTGCTGAACCTCGACGTCTTCCGCTACGTCCTGCGTCGCCGTAACCTCATCGATACCGAAGTGCGTGAGGCGCCGCCGGCGGCGCGGCCGGTTTCTGAGTTGCCTGCGGAGACCGTCCGCGTGTGGCGGACCTTCGACGGCACCTACAACGATCTGTCCGAACCCCGGATGGGCGCGGTGGGCGCGGCGTTCGGCCGCAATATGAAGCCTGATTATCGCCCGGACTCGTTCGACCGGCCGAACCCGATCACCGTCAGCCAACAGCTGCTCTTCCGTAAGACGTTCCTACCGGCGCGGTCGCTCAACCTGCTCGCCGCGGCGTGGATCCAATTCCAGGTGCATGACTGGGTAAATCACGCCCGCCATCCCCTGGGGAAGGCAGATGTCCGGGTCCCGCTGCCGCCGGGCATGGCCGGATGGTCGAACACACCCGGTGGGCCGCTGGAACCGGAAATGCGCATCGCCGGGAACATCTCGCTGGGCGAAGATCGCAGCGATGGGTTGCAACGGCTGTTCGCCAACTCCGCATCGCACTGGTGGGACGGCTCTGAGGTCTACGGCACCGACAGCGTGACCGCACGCGAACTCCGCGAGGGAGCCAAGCTGCGGCTTTCCCCGGAAGGCTACCTTCCGGAAGACACCAAAGGATTCGAGATCACCGGATTCAACGAGAGCTGGTGGCTCGGCCTCAGTGGTCTGCACACGTTGTTCGCCCGCGAGCACAACCTGCTCTGCGATGAACTCCGCAGCCACTATCGCGGGTGGAGCGACGATCAGGTGTATCAGACGGCGCGGCTGATCGTCTCGGCGCTGATCTCGAAGATCCACACCGTGGAGTGGACGCCGGCCATACTCGCCACCGAGGCGATCGACCTGGGATTGGGTGCCAACTGGAACGGCCCCCCCGCCAACGACTGGATGGCCAGGCTCGGCCTCTGGCTGTTGGACGAGCACGCCAGTGTAGGAATCCCGTCGACGCTGCCTGATCACCACGCCGCGCCTTATTCGTTGACTGAAGACTTTGTTACGGTCTATCGTCTGCACCCGCTGCTGCCGGACGACTATCGTTTCCACGAGTACCGGACGGGCGAGCTGCTGGGCCAACGCAGCTTCCTGGAGATCCAGGGTGACAAGGCCGACGACGAGATGCGCGCACTCGGCCTGCACAACCTGCTCTACTCGTTCGGCATTTCGCACCCGGGCGCGATCACGTTGCACAATTATCCGCGCTCCCTGCAGGCGTTCGAGCACGACGGGGAACGCATCGACCTGTCGGTGATCGACCTGGTGCGCACCCGCCAGCGCGGCATCCCACGCTACAATGATTTTCGCGCTGGCCTGCACAAGCCGCGGATCAAGCGCTGGGAAGACCTCTGCGCGGACCCGGAATCGGTACAACTGATGCGTGAGCTCTACCGCAGCATCGACGAGGTCGACACGATGATCGGTTTGTTCGCCGAGGCGCCACCGGAAGGATTCGGCTTCTCTGATACCGCCTTCCGCGTCTTCATCCTGATGGCGTCGCGCCGGCTACAGAGCGACCGCTTCTTGACCGTGGATTTCCGCCCGGAGATCTATTCTCCGTTCGGGATGGACTGGATCGCGAACAACGGCATGACGAGCGTGATCCTGCACCACTGCCCGGAGCTGGCGGCGGTGCTCCCGCGTGATGCGAGCGCCTTCGCCCCGTGGCGCCCCGTAACAGGGCGTTAGCCGTGGACGCGGAGAGGAGCCCGATGACCGACCATCAGACGACGCACGCCCACCCGGGTCTGGATGCGCTGTTCAGCCGCCCGCTGCTGGAGACGATGTGGCGTCGGCGCACGCACCGGGTCAGCCGCGGCAGCTCGGTCACGGCTGGCTCGATGAGCTACGAATCGAGCCAGCCGCGCGCGCCATTGTCCGAGCTAGAGGAGGCAGTCCTCATCGCGCTCACCGGCTGCACCGGGCTTACCATGCCGGATCGCCCGTTCGCCGATCCGCGCGACGGCAAGCCGATCATGGCCAAGCCCAACCTCAACATGGCGGGGCGGACAGCAGGCAGCCCCGACAACGCCCAAGGGACGCACTTCTTTCTGATCAATGACAGCGGTACATATTTTCTGCGCAAGTTGTCGCCGGTGGTCGATGGCTCTTCGCCGTTCGACCCACAGGTGCTGATCGCACGTGCCAACCAGTCGAAGGTGCGCATTCTGGATCGCCGCATCGACGTCCCGGACGGCAACCGGGACTTTCCAGCCTATCTGGACTCCAACCGGTTTCTGTCGAACCTTCCGGGGACGACTATTCTGTTTCCGGTGGTCGAGCTGTCGCGTCAGTATATCAACGGAATGATGTACCTGCTCACGCAACCCGAGGGCGCCCGGCCGACGATCGTCGACGATCGCAACTTCTACCGTCTCGCGGGCGTGAAGAGCTGGGTTGAGAACGGTTTTCTGAACAAGAACATCAAGTTACCGCTCGGCGTGATCTGGGCGATGCGCACGCAGATCGAGGCCGATCTCATTCTGCAGAACCTGATGTTGGTCGCCGACGCGATGGGGTTGGGAGCGTGGATTCACGCCTCGATCGCGCCGCCCGTCCTGCTGGGCGATCCCAAGTTCCGCAAGGCCTACGGCAGGATGCTCGGTTTTGACTGGGTCACGCCGAAGTGGAAATTCGCCGACGTGCTGCGTTGGCACGTGCCCCTGCCCCTTCCGCGACTCGCACAACTGAGAGCGAACGCAATCGGGCTTCGTCACAAGGGCGAGCACCTCATCAAGGCGATGTGCCCGCCCAATTACGACAGTATGGCCGAGGCGGTGGATGCGGTGATCGCCGACAAGTTCGGTCCGGACGGTATCTACACTGACGACGCGCTGTTCGAGCGCATCTATAAGGGCGATTTCGGTGCGAAGTATCTAACCGAAGCCAGCGACTATACCGCCGACGTCATCGCATGCACACGCGACATTTGCACGTATATCTACGAAACGCACGGGCGTTTCCCGGCACACGCCGAGGCGATCCACGTGCCCGGCGTATGGCTCCAAACTCACCATCTTGAGGAGGAATACTACGACCGGTTCTTCCGCGACGGTCTGACCGATGCCCATCGAGCGCACGATCACGACTGGCACACGATCGGATGACGGTCGCACCGGCATGGTTGTTCCAAGATCGCGCAGGTAGACCTGGGATGGGACGGGACGGGACGCAACCCTGGTAACGGCGGTTCGATCGCGCTTGCCTGGACGAGACTGTCTGGGCTGGTCGATGCGGTGCTGAAGGCGGAGCTGACCTGCGCGAGCTGGCCGACCACGGCGATGGTCGCCGAGGCCGTACCATGCCGGAGGCGTTCACGGTGCTGTTGATCTCCACCGTGGCGCCGGAGCCATCGTCTTTCTCGCTGGTGGTTTGGAAGTCGGCAGTCGGGGAAATTTCGATGGTCAGCAAGGGGAAGGACACGGGAGGCGGCGGTGAGGAATGGTGGCGTGTTGAGCACTGTCGACACCAACCAGACTGGCGAGTCGTTGAGTCACCAGGCGTTGCTGTACGGATCTGAGGAGGAGTTCCTCTCGTGCACAATTCCCTTCGTCCGGGATGGCCTGGACCGCGGCGACCCGATCCGGGTCACGACCACCGAGCGTAATATCCGGTGGCTGCGCACGGCGCTGGGAGCGGATGCCCGTCATGTGGTGTTCTGTGATAGCAGCCAGTGGTACCGGCATCCGGTGCGGACGCTGGCGGCTATGCATCGCACCGTTGCGGCGGTCCCGGACGGGCAACGGGTGCGGATGATCGGAGAGCCGTTGTGGACCGCCCGCAGCGGGCAGGAGAGCAAGGAGTGGGCTCGACACGAGTCGCTGATCAACGCCGCGCTAGCCTGGGCCAACGCCGCGTTGATGTGCACCTATGACACCCGCGTCGTCGGTCCCGATGTCGTGACCGAGGTGGCCCGAACCCACCCAGAGCTGGTGGTCATCGGCGGCTGCCGGCCTAGCCCGAGCTACGCCGACCCGGCAGTGTTCAACGCCGAAGCGGACAAGTCGCCGTTGCCCAAGCCGCCCCCCTCGGCCCTGCGGCTGAGGTTTAGCGGAGTGAGTCAGCTGTCTACCTTGCGCGATTTCGTGACCTCCTATGCCACCTGGGCCGGAGCGGCTCTCCAGGAAGTCGAGCAGTTTGTGCAGGCGGTAGACGAGGTCGCGACAAACGCGATTGAGCACGGCGGTAGATCGGGCGTGCTGCGGGTCTGGACCGGCCCGCACACTATGTCGTGTGAGGTCAGCGACACCGGTACCGGACTGCACGACCCCTTGGCCGGGCGCCTGCCTACCGGCCGCTCCGTTGCGCGCGGCCGCGGGCTGTGGTTGGCGCGACAGTTGTGCGATCTTGTCGAACTGCGCACCAGCCCGGCAGGCACGACCGTACGGCTGCATCTGACTCTGCCCTGACGAGGGGAGACCGTGCCGCAAGCGTCAGGGTGAGGTCTTCAAGGCATCCGGCACGTTGTCGGCAAAGGTGAAGTGCTCCCGCAGTCCGGTGGCTTCCAGCGCCAGGTTGGCGGTCCGGGAGTTGCACACCAGTCGCAGGTCGCGGTCTTCTCGGGTAGCGAGTTCGTTGGCCTCGAACAGCACGGACAGCCCGGCAGATCCCAGGAACCGCACACCATCGAGGTCCACCACCACGACTTGGGCAACGGTCAGCTGCGCGGTCAGGAAGGTGGCCAGTTCCGGCGCGGTCAGTGCGTCCACCTCACCCATCACGGTGACGACGCGCGCATCCGGACCGTGCTCGGTGGCTTGCAGACCGATGTCGGCGGGGAACTCGCTGCTCACACTTACGCTCACCCCCAGCACGATATAGCGCGGTTCACGGAGAGGCGCGCGCGGCCGGGACGGGGTTGCTGATCGGTGTATCCAATCGGTGGGCGGCAGCCCGGCAGCCAGCACCCGCCCAGCATGTTTGGATGCCCACGGTGCCGGGTAACTCGTCTCAGGGAAGAGAGTCGAGAGGGGCCATATGAGGGAGAGTCTGGAGGGGCCCACGCACCATCCGGCCCTGCACACTTGTGACGAGGCGCACGCCGGACAGTCGGAAGGCGGCTCGGAGACGGTCCGATGGGGCTCCGTTGCTGCTCAGGAAGCAGTCGAGCGGATCTGCCAAGAGGTGGCGCTGCGGTGCCAGCGGATCATAGACATGTACAGCTCTGCGTCTACCCCGGACGAGGACGGGCACCACCGCCCGGATCCCCGGAGCAGCGGCCCGACGATGCCTCAGCTGGCCGAGACGCTGGTCGCCGACACGACTTTGCCCACCCGAGGCCACATCCGGGTGCAGCAACCCGTGCCGTGAAACGCAGACCTCCGTCGAGCCGCACCATCGTGAAGGACGTCGAGTCGGAACGATGGTGGCGTCCTGCACGTTAGTGGGGGGTGGCGACCGCCCGCTACATGCCGTTGCTGATCGCGCTGCCCGACCGGGCGTTGTTGCTGATCGCGGGTATGCCTGGTGCCGGCAAGACGACCCTGCTGCAGCGGCTGTGGGCGCGCGATTCACCATCGGATTCGGTCGTGGTGCTCGACTCCGACGCCATCCGCTCCGCGCTGGCGCGCCGTTGGCCGATGGCCCCGTACCGCCGCTACCGCCCGCTGGTGCACCTGCTCCACCGCCTCGTCATAGGCCGCGCTGCGTTCGGTGCGGTGCCCGTCCTCGTCGTCCACCTGCCCGCTACCGGCGCGCCCACTCGAGCCGCGCTGGCCGCGCTGGCCCGGCTCACCGGCCGGGAGGCGCACGTGGTCTGGCTTGATGCCGACCCCACGCAGGCCAGAGCCGGCCAGCTGGCCCGCGGTCGGGTGGTGTGCGCCGGGTCCTTCGCCCGCCACTCCCGCCGTGCGGTCGCGGTTAGCCGACGGCTGCGGCAAGGTGATCGGCTGCTCGGCTGGCGAAGCATCACTCTGCTCGACCGCGCAGCGGCCCGCCGCGGAATCGTGCTCATGCCGTCCTCGGTACCGCCTCGCGACGGCTAGCGTTCTTCGACGGGACCCGCCACGCCGGGTTCGAGGCCGCCGGCGAGATCCGCCGTAAGGACTTCGGCCTCGGCTTCGGCGCCCTCGGCGCGATGCTGGGCGATGTGGTGACGATCGAGCTCGATCTCGAGTTCATCGAGCCGAGCTGAGCGCAGCGCCGCGACGTTGCAGCGCCCGGAGCCGCGCCGTCTCATCTGGCCGCCGCACCGCTGAGGTGGTAAGAGGGGCTCGACGACCCTGGTGCGACACGGGAGGACGGATGTTCGGCGATCACGCTCGAAGGCGGCGCTGGTGAGCGGCGGCGCCCCGGAGTCTCGCGCCGGGGTCAGGCTGACCAACCTCGACCAGCCCCTGCTGGACGGCGCGGACGCGACCAAGCGCGACCTGGTGGACTACCTGGACGCCGTCCGGGACCGCATCCTGCCCGAGCTTGCGGACCGGCCACTGTCGGTGATCCGCGTGCGGCCCGGCCAGCAGCCGTTCATGCAGAAGAACGTGCCGAAATACACCCCGGACTGGGTGCGGACGACCACCGTGTGGGCCGAGGCGTCCCGACGCGAAGTGACCTACGCCCTGTGCGACGACCGGCGCACGCTGCTGTGGTTCGCCAACCAGCGCGCTGTCGAATACCACCCGACGCTGGTCCGCGACCGGGCCGACCACGCCACGCACGTGGTGCTCGACCTCGACCCGCCGGCCGGCGACGCGTTCCCGCACGTCGTCCGCGCAGCCCAGATGGTGCGGCAGGCGCTGACCGACGCCGGGCTGGCGGGCGCGGTCAAGACCAGCGGGGCGAAGGGCCTGCACGTGTTCGTGCCGCTCGACCGCGTGGGAATCGAGGAGGCAGCGGCAGCGACCAGGGCGCTGGCCGCGCGGGCCGAGCGGCTCGACCCCGACATCGCGACGACGGCATTCATCCGGGAGGACCGCAATGGCAAGGTGTTCCTGGACTCGACCCGCTCGGGCGGCGCGACCGTGGTGGCGGCCTACAGCCCGCGGGCCCGCCCCGGCGTACCGGTGTCCTTCCCGGTGACGTGGGACGAGCTGGACCGCGTTGTCCCGGGCGACTTCACCATCCGCACCGCCGCCGCGCTGCTAGCCGACGGCGACCCGTGGCACGAGCGGATGCCCGAGCCGCAAGTGCTGCCCGCGGACCTGATCGAGGAAGGCCGGGCGATCCCGATCGCCCGGGTACAGGCGATGCACGAGGGGAAGCGGCGCGCCCGCGCCCGCCGGCAGTAGCCGTCGAGCGGCCGGCTTTGTCATGGCTCACGGCGCCACACAGCGGTCATGCCCTCGCTGCGCAGCCATGCCCTGTCCAGTCGCCTACGACGGTACTGCTGCAGGCAGCTACGTGAGATCTCCGGCGAGTAGACGTCGAACACGTCGCCCCGCTGGCGGTAGACCAGGACCGCGTGACAGTCGACCTTGCCAAGGTCGTTGTCGACAGAGATCCACACAAGGTGGCCGCGGTCCAGGGCGCCGCGGATGTCGGCGAGCGTGGGCTGACGGTGCTCAGTCCCTATCCTGGCGCCGAAGGTGCTCAACTCTTGCGCCGCGAGACACTCGCGGCGGTGCTGTTCCAGCCGATGTCGTGTCCAGTACCCGTCCCACGACGAGTCCCACTCCTGACGGTAGTAGCGCCTCAGGTAATCGAAGCCCTCCTGCAGGAACCGCTCAGGCTCGTAGGCACACACCATGTGCAGCCAGAGACCTTGCTGGAGCAGGAAACGTCTCACCGCGGTGCGCTGCGCTCCGCAGCCTGGCTCCCGAGCAACCTCGCGATCAACCCACTGCGTGTCCGGGGTGTCGGTGACCCCTAACACATACAGAACGTTCGTAGTGACACAGCTCAAGCATGAATACTCGTCCACCTGATGCAGTTCCAGCGGTTCTCGCTGGCGCATAACGACGGTCACGGCACGATCCCCCCAACGCCATCGCTGCGGTGAACAAAGTACTCGACCAGCTCGGTTGCGGTCAGCCGGTCGCCGAAGCCATGGGTATCGGCCAGCAGCACCACCGACAACGCATACTTCCCGGCGACGACGCCGAACACCTTGCGTTCTCTGACTGGTTCAAAGCCCTGCTTGGCAAGTGCCTCCCACTCGGCCAAGTTCGCCGCAGTGACCATGTCTGATTCCAGCAGGTAGTGCCCCCGGTGGGAGTCGAACCCACACTGGACGGGTTTTGAGTCCGTTGCCTCTGCCGGTTGGGCTACGGGGGCGGGCTGTTGGCGGGATCACTGTACGGGGTGTTGGACAAGGTCCCGACTTCGATCCTGGCACCGCTATCGTGGCAGGCCAGGGTGTTGGCCGGACGAAGGAGGTCTCCCCGGTGACTCAGCAGGGTGACGTAGGTGCGGTGCCCATCGATCCGGACAGCACCCCGAGCGCACGCAGGGTTCTTGTCGCCGAGGACGAGGCGCTGATCCGGCTGGACCTCGTCGAGATGCTCTCCGAGGAGGGTTACACCGTGGTCGGTGAGGCGGCTGACGGGCGGCAGGCCGTCGAGCAGGCCGAGCGGCTGTGCCCCGATCTGGTGATCATGGACGTGAAGATGCCGAAGATGGACGGTATCGACGCGGCGTCGATCATCGCGGAGCGGCGGATCGCGCCGGTGGTGATCCTGACTGCATTCAGCCAACGCGAGCTCGTGGAACGGGCCCGCGATGCCGGTGCGATGGCCTACCTGGTGAAGCCGTTCGGCCGCAAGGACCTGGTGCCGGCGGTGGAACTGGCCGTGTCGCGCTTTCGTGAATTGGTCGCCCTGGAGTCCGAGGTGGCGGGCCTGACCGACCGGCTGGAGACCCGCAAGGTTGTGGAGCGCGCCAAGGGGTTGCTGATGGCCCGGCATGGGCTCACCGAACCGGAGGCGTTCCGCTGGATCCAGCGCAATGCGATGGATCGCCGGACCACCATGAAAGCGGTCGCCCAGGCGATCATCGAGAGCCTGCCGGCGGTCCCGCCGGGTACCGCCCGCGGCAGCCGCTAGTGCGGGTGGCGTGGCGGATCACATCTTCGTCACGACAGGCGACTGATCGTGTCACCCCGGGCACCGGCAGCACTACGGTCTGACGATCGTATGGCGGGAGGCCGACGCCGGCAGCCCGCAGCACCGTCTGTTCTGAGGAGATATCCATGGCGCAGCGCACCGCGCTCCGCGTGGCAGCCCTGATGGGCGCCCTGTCGGTCGTCCTAGCCGGTTGCGGCGGTAGTGGCAACACGGCAGCACCTGGCGCCCAGCCCCCGGCCGGTGATGGTGGCACGTTGGTGAAGACGTGTGAAGACTTCCCGCAGGCCAAGGCGAGCGGGCAGCCGAGCATCGCACCGCTGAAGATCGGCACGTTGTTGCCGGAGACCGGCAGCCTGGCGTTCTTGGGCCCGCCCGAGTTCGCTGCGGTCGACATGGTGATTAAGGAGATCAACGCGGCTGGCGGGGTGTTGGGCAACCCGGTCACCCACCTCCGGGGCGATTCCGGCGATGACAAGACCGACACGGCGAACCAGACCGTGGACCGCGAGCTCGGCCAGGGCGCCCAAGTGATCGTCGGGGCTGCTGCCTCTGGTGTGACCAAGTTGGTCATAGACAAGATCACCAATGCCGGCGTGGTGGCGTTCTCGCCCGCCAACACCTCCGACGAGTTCACCTGCTGGCCTGACAAAGGTCTGTACTTCCGGACCGCTCCACCGGATTCACTGCAGGCCCAGGCCCTGGCGGCGCTGATGGCCACCGATGGTGCGCAGCGGATCTCCCTCTTGGCCCGCAATGATCCCTACGGCAGCGGCTTGGCCGACAACACCGCGCAGAACCTGCGTGACGCCGGCATCCCGCAGAACCAGATCCAGAAGATTATTTACGATCCGAACGCGACCTCCTACAACACCGAGATCGACGATGTCCGGCAGTTCAATCCGAACGCGATCGCGGTGATCGGATTCGACGAGTCGAAGAAGATCATCACCCGGATGAGCGAGGTGCAGATCGGACCCGGTCAGAAGCTGGTCTACGGCACGGATGGCAACATGGGCAACGCGCTGGGCGTGGGCCTGCCTCCGGGGCTGCTCGATGGCATGAAGGGCACCGCCCCGCTGACCGAACTCTCGCCCGACTTCCAGCAGCGGCTGAGGGCCGAGGACCCCCGCCTGGTGGACAACAACTACGCCGGTGAGGCCTACGACGCCGTCGTGATCACCGCGCTGGCCGCCGAACAGGCGAAGTCCACCAAGGGGGTGGACATCGCCTCGGAGATTATCGGGATCACCAAGGACGGCGAGAAGTGCACCACCTTCCGTCAGTGCCGGGACATCATCGACAGCGGCGGCAATCCGGACTACGACGGTGTCACGGGCACGCTGGACTTCACCGTCGCCGGCGAGCGCGCGGTCGGCTCCTACGGAATCCTGAAGTTCAATTCGCAGAACCAAATCGACGAAGCTGCCACCCAGTACCGCATAGTGGGGGCCCGCTGACGTGGGGCGCCGAATGGGGGCTCGGCGCCCCACCACCTCTCTCCTGCTGGGACTATCCGGTCTCGCGTGATCCGGCCAAGGTGCCCAGGTAGAGCTCAACGACCTTGGGGTCGTTCATCAACGCCGAACCGGTGTCGGTGTAGGCATTGCGACCTTGGTCCAGCACGTAGCCTCGGTCGCAGATCTGCAGGCAACGCCGGGCGTTCTGCTCGACCATCACGATCGAGATACCAGCCGCATTGATCTTCTTGCAGCGCACGAACACCTCGTCGGCGAACATCGGCGACAGACCGGCGGAGGGCTCGTCGAGTAGCAGGACCGACGGTTCCATCATCAGCGCCCGGCCCATCGCGACCATCTGCCGCTCCCCGCCCGACAATGCGCCGGTCTTGGTCTTGCGCCGGTCACGGAGCAGCGGGAACAGGGAGCACACCGCGTCGAACCTGGTGGCGAAAGCGCGCGGTCGCAGGTACCCGCCCATCTGCATGTTCTCCTCGATGGTCAGCGAAGGGAACACATTGTTGTTCTGCGGTACGTAGCCCACGCCTTTCGTGACGAGCACGTGCGCCTTGGCCGACGTGATGTCGGCGCCCCGCAGCGCGACACTGCCGCCCCGCACCGGGATAAGCCCGAACATCGCCTTGAGCAGCGTCGACTTGCCAGCACCGTTGGGCCCGATGATGCCGACGATTTCGCCGTCACGGAGAAAGAAATTGCAGTCCCGCAGGATGTTCACGCCGGGCAGGTAGCCGGCAACCAGGTCGTCGGCCCGCAACAGCGCACCCTGGGCGAGCCCGCGGTGCTGCTGGCGGGTCGCGGCGAACTCGGCAGGGGACAGTTCGTGAGCAGTCACAGTCGGTTCTCCGGGCGTGTGACGGCATTATCGATCGCTACCGGGACCGACAGGTCCGCGCCGCGTTCGATGGCCGCTTCGAGCTCGCTTTCGATCTCGGCGACGAGCACCGCCGTCTGTCCCACCGGATTGCCCTCGGCGTCGAACTCCAGTGCCTGGTCGTGGTGCGCGCCCAGGTAGGCGTCGACAACCGCTTTATTGGACGTCAGCGCCTCGGCCGGGCCCTCGGCGATCACCCTGCCTTGGGCCATCACCACCACCCAGTCGCTGATGTCCCGGATGACGTCCATGTCGTGCTCGACGAACACCACG
This sequence comes from Pseudonocardiaceae bacterium, assembly GCA_050699975.1. GTDB lineage: Bacteria > Actinomycetota > Actinomycetes > Mycobacteriales > Pseudonocardiaceae. Next base: position 19,268 of record JBOHGH010000065.1, read on the forward strand.
GTCATGCCGTCGTCCCGCAGGGACTTGACGTGCCCGAGGAGGCTTTCGGTGAGTGCCGGGTTCACCCCGGCCATCGGTTCGTCGAGCATCACGACGGTCGGGTCCATCATCAGTGCCCTGGCCATCTCCAGCAGCTTGCGTTGCCCGCCAGACAGACAGCCGGCGAGATCGTCGGCCTTGGTGTCCAGACTGAACCGGGTGAGCAGCTCCATCGCCTTGCGGGTGTTGGCCCGCTCCTGCCCTGCCCAGTTGCTGAACAGGGCGCCGAAGAACCGCTCGCCGGTCTGTTTCGGCGCACCCAGGCGCATGTTGTCCAGCACGGTGAGTTTGGCGAGCGCCTTGGTGAGCTGGAAGGTGCGAACCACCCCGCGACGGGCTACCTGATGGGGCGCGAGCCGGGACAGCGAGCGACCGTCGAAGGTACAGCGGCCGGTGTTGGGCCGGTCGAACCCGGTGAGCAGGTTGAACAGCGTTGTTTTTCCTGCCCCATTCGGGCCGATCAGCCCGGTGATGCAGCCTCGCTGGAATTCCAAGTGGGTCACGTCGACGGCCCGCAGCCCGCCGAACGAGCGAGTGATCGAATCGATCACCAGCACCGAATCGGGCTTCGGGACGCCTGGTTCGGCGGGCACCCCGGCAAACGGATGCTCAGCGCGCATCGAACAGTACCTCGTTCCTCTTACCGAAGATGCCCTGCGGGCGGAACGCCATGAGCAGCACCAGCGCTACTCCTACCAAGATAAACCGGATAGCGCCGACATCCTGGTTGTCGATAAAGGTGATCAGCGGCTGGCTACCCGCGGTGGCCTGGCGGAGGAAGTTGTCGGTGACCGAGAGCACGAACCAGAAGATCATCGCGCCGATGACCGGCCCGAACACCCGGCCGGCCCCGCCGATGATGAGCGCCGCGTAAGCGAAGAAGGTCTGCGGTGGTGAGTAGAAGTCCGGCGTGAGCGACTGGGTGGTCAGTGCGAAGATGATCCCCCCGAGCGCGCCGAACACTCCGCCCAGCACCAACGCTTGCATCTTGTAGGCGAAGACGTTCTTTCCCAGCGCCCTGGCCGCATCCTCGTCCTCCCGGATCGCTTTGAGCACCCGGCCCCACGGGCTGCGCACCAGGAGGAACACCAAGAGCACCGATAGGCCCACCACGGTCCAACCTACGCAGATCGCCCACAGTTCCTGGCCGAGGAAACGTACCCCGAAGAAGTCATAGAAACGGCCGTTGTCGAACGGGCTGAGCTGGCGGAAGCCGCCACCGAAGCCGGTGAGACCCTGGGTTCCGCCGGAGAAATCGGTCATCGAGGTCGACCGGGTGATCAGCCGCAGGATCTCGGCAGCCGCGATCGTGACGATCGCCAGATAGTCGGCGCGCAACCGCAGGGTCGGGATCCCGAGCAGCAGCGCGAGCACCGCACCGGCGACCATCCCCACCAGCACACCCATCCACAGCGGCAGGCCGAAGTTCACCACCGCGATCCCCATGCCGTACCCGCCGACCAGCGCGAAGCCGATCTGGCCGAAGTTGAGCAGGCCGGTATAGCCGAAGTGGATGTTCAGCCCGATCGCGAGCAACGCGAAGAAGATCGCCGAGGGGCCGACCAACGCTGCGATGCCGGTGGTGAGCAGGTTCGCGACGTCGATCATCTGTTCACCCGATCCGCGCGCGGCTGCCGAGTAGGCCCTGCGGTCTGATCACCAGGATGACGATGAGTACCGCGAGCCCGCCCAGGTACTTGAGGTCGACCGGGATGATCTGGGCCGAGGCCTGCACCAGCACCCCGACGATCAGGCACCCCACCAAGGCGCCGTAGGCGGTGCCCAGCCCGCCGAGGATCACCCCGGCGAACATCAGCAGCAACAGGGCGAAGCCCATCTCGTACTGCACCGTCCCGGCCAGCTCGGACAGGCCGAACAGCACGCCGCCCAGCGCCGCCAGCGCGCCGGCCAGGACCCACACGAACAGCACGACCCGCTCGACGTTGATGCCTGAGGCAGCGGCCAGGTCCCGGTTGTCCGAAACCGCTCGCATCGCCTTGCCGATCCGGGTCCGCTGCAGCAGCAACGCGATCCCGATCAGTACGGCGAGGCTGATCGCAATCGTCGCGACGTCCTTGTCGGTGATGCTGATGATCCCGTAGTCGCGCTCCACCTGGTTGGTGTAATCGGCGAACGCCTCCGACCGGCCACCGAAGTAGATCAGCACCAGGTAGCGCAGCGCGAGGGCCAGGCCGATGGAGATCACCAGCTGGGCGACGAGGCCGGCGCGGCGCCGCCGCATCGGCCGCCAGATACCCAGGTCATTCGCCGCGCCGACGGCAGCGCCGACCACGATCGCCAGCAAAGTAGCCCAGATCAGCTGCAGCCCGAAGGTGACGTTCAACGTCCAGGCCACCACAGCTCCGATCGTGACCAGCTCGCCGTGTGCGAAGTTGGTCAGCCCGGTCGTCCCGAAGATCAGTGACAGGCCCACCCCGGTGATGCCGATGACCAGGCCGAACCGGATGCCGTCGACCAGTACCCGCAGGACCTGTGCGGTCGCCGAGGTCTGCAGGCCTTCGCGTTGTTCTCCGAAGCGGAACACCACCAGCGGCAGGGTCCCGGGGGTCACCTCGCGAACCACCTCCCCCTGGAGCACGTTGACGCCCCGGGGCAGGGACTCCTGGTCGATCCGGAAGGTGTACTGGCCCGGTGTGGGCACCGTCAGCTCCCAGCGACCGAGGGTGTCCGAGGTGGTTTCAGCGACCTGCTGTCCGCCAGAGTCGAGGACCTGCACCCGGACGCCGGCCAGCGGCGTGCCGTCGACGTTGCGCAGCGTGCCGCTGACCGGCAGACCCTGCTCCTGCGCTGGGGCCGGCTGCGACGGCGTGGGTGGGGTGGGGGATGGTTGCTCGCCGGCCAGTGCTGGAGCAGCCAGGCCGAGCAGCGCGACGCCGGCGATGAGTGCGGCGATCAGCGCGACGAGCAGCGCGCGGAGCGCGCCAGGAGCCCGACAGGTGGGTCCGGGTTCCTGCCACCGCGCCGTGCTCGGTCGCCGGACGGGGCCTGCTGGTCCCACGGGCGTGCGCCTCCTCCTCCGGGCGGTCGACGGCGCGGTCGGCGGAGATCTGGTGAACCCCCCACTGGCCGACCGGGTGCCCATAGTGGGCTATCGGCAGCGCAGCCTAACCGGATGGTCCTGCATGCTGTGGCCCCTGGCCGTGGGTAGGTCACCCTGGAGGGCGATCCCGAAGCAAGCAGGTCAGCCGGGCCGTACAGATCGGACGGCCCTGCTCGTCGCTGATCCGGATCTCGAAGGTCGCCACGGTGCGACCGCGGTGCAGGGGCGTACACACGCCGGTGACCTCGCCCTCGGTTGCCGCCCGGTGATGTGAGCAGGACAGCTCCAGCCCCAGCGGAACCTTGTCCGGCCGGCCCCACAGCCAGCCGGCCATCGAGCCGAGGGTCTCGGCCAGCACCGCGCTCGCTCCGCCGTGCAGCAACCCGAAGGACTGACGATTGTGCGCCACCGGCATGGTCCCCACCATCCGCTCCGGGTCCCATTCGGTGATCTTGATGCCCATCCGCTCGGTGAGCTGTTCGTCCGCCCAGCGGCCCATCAGCTCGGCGGTGGCCGGATCGGCCTCGGGCGGAACACCAAACGCGGTCACACGGAACCTCCCTGAACGCACGGGCGCCCCACTGTAGGCAGCAACCAGCAGCGACATCCAGGTGGCTCGTGGCCACCCACGAGTTGTCGGTGGCCGGGCCTAGACTTCCGGGCCGTGACGGTTTCCGTACCGCGGCTGCTCCTGCTCGATGGTCACTCGCTGGCCTACCGGGCGTTTTACGCGCTGCCCGCAGAGAACTTCCGCACCACCACGGGGCAGACCACCAACGCGGTGTACGGCTTCACCTCGATGCTGATCAACCTGCTCCGCGACGAGCAGCCCAGCCACGTCGGCGCGGCGTTCGACGTTTCCCGCAAGACCTTCCGCGCGGAGACCTATGCGCCGTACAAAGCCAACCGCAGTGCCACGCCTGACGAGTTCCGCGGTCAGGTTTCGCTGATCCATGAGGTACTCGGCACCCTCGGCATCCCGGTGCTCACCAAGGAGAACTACGAAGCCGACGACATCATCGCGACCCTGGTCACCCGGGCCGAGCCGGAGGGTTACCAGGTGCTGGTCTGCACCGGGGATCGGGACGCGCTACAGCTGGTCGGCGACCACGTGACGGTGCTCTACCCACGCAAGGGTGTCTCCGACCTGACCCGGTTCACCCCCGAAGAGGTCGCGCAGCGCTACGGCCTGACCCCGCAGCAGTACCCGGACTATGCGGCGTTGCGCGGTGATCCCTCCGACAACCTGCCGGGTATCCCGGGTGTGGGGGAGAAGACAGCGGCGAAGTGGGTGCGGGAGTTCGGATCGCTGGACGCCCTGGTCGATCGGGTGGATGAGATCAAGGGCAAGACCGGTGACGCGCTGCGCGAGAACCTCGCCTCAGTGCTGCTCAACCGCCAGCTCACCGAGCTGGTCCGGAATGTCGATCTATCCGAGCAGCCGTCCGACCTGGCGATGAAACCATGGGACCGCGATGCGGTGCACCGGCTGTTCGACGAGCTGGAGTTCCGGGTGCTGCGGGACCGATTGTTCGCCACGCTGAGCGCACCCGAGCCCGAAGCCGAGCAGGGCTTCGAGGTCCGCGGCGGGATGATCGAAGCGGGTGGGGTGGCCTCCTGGCTGGACGCGCACGCCAGGGACGGGCGTCGGGTGGGGCTGGCCTTCCGCGGCAGCTGGGCGCGCGGTGCCGGAGACCTGGAAAGCCTCGCGCTGGCCGCCCCCGACGGCGAGGGCGGCTACCTCGATCCCCGCGCGCTGACCCCGGACGACGAGCAGGCGCTGGTGCAGTGGCTGGCCGACCCGGCCGCGCCCAAAGCCGCGCATGACGCCAAGCCGCTGCTGCACGCACTGCGTGCGCGCGGCGTCGACC